>SKLB01000112.1 GCA_007123465.1 Spirochaetales bacterium | reverse complement strand
GGTGGCGCGGGCTGGCGGACGCTGCTGACAGTCATCGGAGCGCTGTGCCTGCTGACAGCCGGGACGTTTGCGCTTCTCTCCAGGCAGGGCCGCTTTGCAGGGCAGCCGCCACACCTGGGAAACATCCGCGCAATTCTATCGCAGCGGGTGTTCTGGGTCGTAACGCTCTATTTCGCCATCGGCGTCGCCGGAGCACTGGGCGTATTTGCGGTTGTGCCCACCTACCTGGTATCCGAGCGCGGCATGCCGCACGACTACGCCAATACGCTGGTCAGTGCGTCGCGGTTGACCGTGATCCCGGTGATTTTCCTTGCCGGCTGGCTGCGCGACCGGTTGGGTGAACGTCGGCTGATCGGCGGTGCCGCGTTTATCACCGGAGTACTGACTCTGGCGCTGGGACTGGCGCCAACCAGATACCTGCCGGCAATTGTGATCCTGCAACCCACGGTCCTGGCGGCCTTCTTCCCGGCCGCGTTCTCGGCTATCGCAGCCATCGGACCACCGGAGACTCGTAATGTGGCGGTGTCACTGATGATTCCCGGATGCTATATTCTGGGTGGCGGGGTGTTCCCGGCCGTTATGGGCGTACTCGGTGACCAGGGCCGGTTTTTCATCGGCTTTGCGGTAGTAGGGACAGTTGCGCTGCTGAGCCTGCTGTTGCTGCCGCTTCTCACCCTGCCTTCAATGTCTGAACAATCGCTATAAGGAGGACTACCGCCGATGCTGGAACGAAGACAACTATCCGAAACCCAGGCGCGCAGCGCAATTGAGAACGGCGATTTCGGCAGCGATGTTATCAACGCCGGCGCGAGAGTGGCGCTGATCCTGACCCAGAGCTGGTGCCCGCAGTGGCCGGCGATGGAAAAATGGATGCGTGGTCTGCAGAAAGACGGTAAGCCGGCTGACCACGATATCATCGTGTTCGAGTTTGTCTACGACGGGGTGGAGTTTGCGCGCGAGTTCACAGCGTTCAAGGAACGCGTTCTGGGCAACAGCTTGATTCCCTATGTGCGCTACTATCGCGACGGCGTTCTGGTGGATGAAAGCAACTACATCGGTTCGCGCGGTTTTCTGCAGAAACTGAGCTAAACGGAGGTTAGTCGATGCCAAAGATGCAGTTTGGCTCGGTGTGGCCGTATAAGAGCCGGCAACCGTCGCTTGACCCAAGCGTGTTCGTTGCGCCGGATGCCCACATTATCGGCGATGTATCACTGGGAGCCCACAGCAGCGTCTGGTACGGCGTAGTGCTGCGCGGCGACGTGCACTTCATTCGCATTGGTACCATGAGCAATATCCAGGACGGCTCTATCATCCACGTGACCCACGACACTCACCCCACGGTAGTTGGCGATTGCGTCACCGTTGGCCACCGTGCGGTGCTGCACGGCTGTACGGTTCACGATTACACGCTGATAGGAATCGGGGCAATTGTGCTGGACGGTGCGGTGGTGGAAGAGCGCGCGATGGTTGCTGCCGGCGCGCTGGTGACCCCGGGCACCCGTGTACCGAGCGGGTCACTCTACGGCGGCGTCCCGGCCAGGCAGCTGCGCGCTTTGACGCAGGCCGAAATGGACGACTTCAGCGGTTCAGCCGAGCGCTACCGCCGCTATGCAGATGACAGCGCAGCCTCGCTGCGAAGCGCCGGGCTCTAGTCGAGCGGCGAGGCTACCGAGGCGGGGTGTCGCAGCGCGCGGACACGCTTTTGCTTTAAGCCTGCTTGGTGTATAGTCTTTACGCATGACCGACAACCAAAGACTCAAGCAAGCCCAACGTCCACAGCAGATATCCAGTGCGCTGCACAAGTTCTACCGTGGCAAGATGGAAACGGTTCCCAAGTGCGCGGTGCGAAAGCTGGATGACTTTTCGGTGTGGTACTCTCCGGGCGTGGCGGCACCCTGCAGCGACATCTTCGAGGATCCGCAGCTTGTCTACGACTACACCAGCAAGTGGAATACCGTTGCCGTGATCTCTGACGGCAGCCGCGTGCTCGGCCTGGGCGACATAGGCCCCAAGGCCGGCCTGCCGGTAATGGAGGGCAAGGCGCTGCTGTATAAGTATCTCGGCGGTGTTGACGCGGTGCCGATCACGTTGGACACCAAGGATCCCGACGAAATCATCCGTACCGTGCTGCTGCTACAACCGGCGTTTGGCGGTGTCAATCTGGAAGATATCGAGCAGCCCAAGTGCTTCCGTATTCTGGATACTCTGCGCCGTGAAGCCGAGATCCCGGTGTGGCACGACGACCAACAGGGTACGGCCACCGTCACGCTGGCGGCGCTGCTCAACGCACTCAAGCTCACCGGCCGTACCATCGAGAACAGCTCGATCGCATTCATCGGGACCGGCGCGGCTAACGTTGCCTGCGCACGGCTGATCTTCGGCCGCGGGGCAGACCCCGGCGCGTGCTACATGGTCGACAGCCGCGGTATTCTCGGCAGCCACCGAGACGATATCAAAGCGCGGCGCAATGAGTTTGCCGAGAAATGGCAGCTGTGCGAGACTACCAACAGATCCGGGCGCCGCGGTGGCATTGCCGAAGCCATGAAAGACGTTGACGTGGTTATCTCGCTCTCCAAGCCTGAGCCCGGCACCATCGAGAGTGACTGGGTAAGATCGATGCGCAGGGATCCGATTGTGTTTGCCTGTGCCAATCCAACACCGGAAATCTGGCCGTGGGACGCTACCGAAGCCGGCGCCGCGGTTGTTGCCACGGGGCGCAGCGATTTTCCCAACCAGGTCAATAACAGCGTCTGTTTCCCGGCAATCTTCCGCGGAGCGCTGGACGTCCGCGCACGTACAATCACCGACGAGATGTGTTTCACCGCCGCTGAGGCGCTTGCCTCGGCCGTCGAGAAGGAGCTCAGTCCAACACGTATTATTCCGACCATGGAGGATCGCGCTGTGTTTCCGTTCGTTGCCACCGAGGTGGGCCTCAAGGCACAGGAACAGGGAGTAGCTCAACTGGCGGTTGACCGAGACACGCTACTGCGTTCAGCCACCGAGATAATTGAGCGGTCACACCGGCTTACCGGCATGATGATGCAGAATGGACTCATCGCCGCGCCTGAGGAAGAACTGTAATGTACGATCTGGTTATTGTAGGGGCCGGCCCGGCAGGGCTCGCCGCCTCGGCATACGCGATCCGCAAGAACCTCGGTTTTCTGACCGTTGCCACCGCGCTGGGCGGCAAGGCGCTCTACCGAGTCAGTATTCCCGCTACCACCGAGCATCGAGTGCTGCGCGCGGATCAGCTGCTGACGGATTTTCGCCGTGGGCTCGAGTACCTCAACGAGCGCTACTGTATTGGAACAGCTGATCAAATCAGCTGTGACGACCAGGCCTACACGCTGCACGTCAGAATCGGCGGCGATACCAGGCAGATTCGGAGCCGCATGGTACTGATCGCTACCGGTACACGCGTGCGCAAACTGGGGGTACCCGGCGAGAGCGAATTTGCCGGGCGCGGCCTGGGGTATTCTGCTCTGAGCTACTCGCACCTTCTCGGCGACCGCGATGTGTTTCTCTACGGCGACAGCCAGCGCTCGGTGGACTCTGCACTGGAGGTGGCGTTACACGCGCGCTCGGTTGTACTGGTTCTGGAACAGATGGGCCGCTACCACGAGATCTACCGTGAGAAACTTCGCGGCGCTGAAAACGTGACCCTGCTGGAGAACCATACGATCCAAGCGTTCCACGGCGACAACTACTGTCACTCCGTCACGCTGAAGGACCAGGCCGGAAAGACCGAGCAGATCAACGCTGACGCCTTTTTCCTGGAGCTGCGTCCGACACCCAATTCCGAGCTTGTGGCCGAACTGGTAGAGACCGATGAATCCGGCCATATCGTGATCGATACGCGCAACCGTACATCGGCAGCCGGGATCTTCGCCGCCGGTGACGTCACATCAACCGGGTTCGAGCAGTCGCTGATAGCGGTAGGTGAAGGCGCCAAGGCGCTGCTTTCAGCCTACCAGCGGCTGATGTGGGCGGTATGAGCCGCTGCCTCGTTGTGCTGTTAACGGTTTGTACTCTGCTCTCGCTCCCCGCAGCCGCAGAGGCAGAGCGCCGCACGCGTGTCGGACCAGCCGCCCTCTACCATCACGCAGATTTCGTATCCGACGCCTTCGAGCAGACTACCGATCCGCCTAGAATTCCTGACATTGGAGCAGCATTTTCGCTCGGTATCGCGGTTACCCACATCG
>SKLB01000183.1 GCA_007123465.1 Spirochaetales bacterium | reverse complement strand
GTCTTCCGAGGCGAGGATTAAGCCATGAAAAGCCAAATCAATCTGCAAATTATCGGCAACGCGGTCAACAAGCGGCTCTACTGGATTCCACTGATCCTGCTGGTGGGCTGGACCGTGTTTCCACTGTTGTGGGGATTCTCAGCATCGTTCAAGACCTATGCCGAAGTCTACCAGGTGCCGCCGCAAATATTTCCGCGCACCTTGAACCTGCGCGCCTATGAGTTTGTGCTGCAATCGCGCCATTTCTTCACCTATGTCTACAACAGCGCCTACCTGGCAATCACTTCATCGCTGATTGCGGTATTCGCCAGTGTGCTGGCCGGTTACGGATTTGCCAAGTACAAGTTTCGCTTTTCCGGCATCCTGCTGATGCTGATCCTGATTCCGCGTATCATACCGCGCGCCAGTCTGATCATTCCGCTGTTTCAGATGATGTCGGCGCTGGGGCTGCTGAACTCCTACGCGGGGCTGATGATCACCTACACGGCCACCGCAATTCCGCTCAACACCATGGTACTGACAGGGTTCTTCCGCGGTATACCGCAGGCGCTCGAGGACGCCGCGTCAATCGACGGTGCCAGGCTGTGGCAGCGGATCTGGTATATCATTATCCCCATGTCGCTTCCGGCGCTGGTGACCGTTTCGGTCATGTCGCTGCGCGAGGCGTGGAACGAGTTCCCGTTTGTACTGGCGCTGACTACATCGACGCGGATGCGCACGCTGCCGTATCAGCTATTCATGCTGCGCGATGCCATGGGTATCGAGGACTGGCCGGTGGTGCTTGCATTCACTACGCTGACCATTGTGCCGATTCTGACCTTCTACCTGATCTTCCAGAAGAAGGTCACCAGTGGCCTGGTGAGCGGCGCAATCAAGTAGCCGCAGCCCTGCCCGGTCAGTGCGGCAGGTGCGGTTTAAGATAGCCGTAGGCGATAGTGCCCGCCAGCGCACCCGCGATTGCAAGCAGAATTGCCCAGTAGCCGGCGCCCAGCAGCGCGTAGAGCGGACCCGGACACGCTCCGGTGAGCGCCCAGCCGAAACCAAAGATAATCCCGCCGGTGAGATTGCCCACCTTGTTGAACGGCTTGCCGGCCAGCTTGATCTCGCTGCCATCGGCAGAGCGTATTTTCAGCGCGCGAATCAGCGCTACCGATACGACTCCGACAACCACTGCACTGCCGAGGACGCCGTACATGTAAAACGAGCGGAAGTGGAACATCTCCTGGATGCGGAACCACGAGACCACTTCGCCCTTGATCAGCACAATGCCAAAATAGACTCCGATCAGAAAGAACTTCAACAGCTTCATTGGTACCTCCCTGACCTAAAGCGCCATTACAATCGGCACAACCAGGTGCGACACCAGCAGTCCGCCAATGAAGAACCCTATCACCGCAACCAGCGAACCAACATTCAACAGCGAAAGCCCCATGACCGCGTGGCCGGAAGTGCAACCTCCCGAGTAACGGGCGCCAAATCCAACCAGAAATCCGCCGAACAACAGCGCCACCAGAGTCCGCGCGCTGAACAGATGCTGCAGCGAGAACAGCTCAGCCGGCTGCAGCGCATCGATCGAGGCTACCCCCCAGGACGCAAACAGCTCACGCGCGCTCTGCGATAGCGCCGGAGCGGCTGCGCCGTCGAGCACGGTTGCCGCAATTGCGGCGCCCACGATAACCCCGCCGATCAGCGCCAGGTTCCACGCTTGCGCCTTCCAGTTGTATTTGAAGTAGGCGGCATTGAGCGGTAATGTAGCGGCGCACAGGTGCTGCAACGATGAAGAGACGCCAAATTGCTTATTGCCCAGTATCAATAACAGCGGTACCATGAGTCCCAGTAGAGGACCGGTTACGTACCATGGCCAGGATGACGAAAGAAAATCCAGCATTGTCACTATCCTCCAGCATTCAATGTAGCGATGTGTGCCTTTCTGGCCAGATCGCTTGCCTCAGAATATAACATATATTACTATATATGGAAAGTGGTATCTGCTGAAGGAGGATTACTGATATGTTTTTACGACAAGTCTACGACGATGCGTTGGCTCAGGCGGCCTATCTGATCGGCTGCCAGCAGACCGGCCAGGCGCTGGTTATCGATCCCGAACGCGATGTGGACCGCTACTACCGTCTGGCTGCGGACAACGGCCTGCGGATCACTGCGGTGGCCGAGACGCACATACACGCCGACTTTGTCAGTGGCGCACGCGAGTTTGCCCAGGATCCCGAAGTGACAATCTTTCTCTCCTCCCTCGGTGGGGATGACTGGTCCTACAGCTGGCCGGATTCTCAGACTCGGGTGCACTACCTCAAGGATAATGAGAGGTTCTTCCTCGGCAAGATCGAGATTCAGGCGATACACAGCCCCGGGCATACCCCCGAGCACCTGAGCTACACGATAACCGATCACGGCGGCGGGGCAGATGAACCGGTAGCGGTAGTCACCGGAGACTTTGTCTTTGTAGGCGACGTTGGCCGTCCCGATCTGCTCGAGAGCGCAGCCGGCGTCAGCGGCGCCATGGAGCCGTCCGCGCGCACGCTGCAGGTTTCTCTGGCACAGCGCCTGCTGCCGCTGCAGGACTTTGTGCAGCTGCTTCCCGGTCACGGCGCCGGTAGCGCGTGCGGCAAAGCGCTGGGGGCTATTCCCAGCTCTACGGTGGGCTATGAGCGGCGTTTCAACGGGGCGCTGAAGCTGGCTGAAACCAACGCCGAAGGCTTTGTCAAAGAGATCCTCTCCGGCCAGCCCGAGCCGCCGCTCTATTTCAAGCGCATGAAGCAGGTCAACCGTGACGGCATTCGCGTGACCGGTGGCGTTCCGCAGTGTGAACACCTGAGCGCAACGCAGTTTGCCGAGCTGGCTGGAAGCGGCCGGAACCGGATTATTGTGGATACGCGCGCTGACCGAGAAGCTTTTGAGGCGTCGCACGTTCCCGGGTCGTTGTGTGCGCCGCTGTCGGACAGTTCTCTGGTGAACTCAGCCGGTTCGTTCCTGAACGGCGATGAGTCGCTGCTCTTGGTGGTAGATAATCCTCAGTCGCTCGACGCGGTGACGCGTCAGCTCTATCGCATCGGACTGGATGAATTTGCCGGCTGGGCCACCTTTGCCGAGCTGGAGCAGGCGGGGCTTGCCACCGCGAGCCTCGAACGTACCGACTTCAGCCGCTTTGACCCTGGTTCGCTGCCGGCCGGAGCGCGCCTGCTCGACGTACGCAACCGCTCTGAATACGATGAGGGCCACGTCAAAGGTGCAATCAACGTCTCGTACACGCGCATGCGCGAGCGTACCGACGAGTTGCCGGCAGACGCACGTTACTACGTCTACTGTGCCTCCGGTAGACGAGCCGCGCTGGCATCCTCCTTTCTGCAGGCGCAGGGCTACCGCGTAGTGTTGATCAACGGCAGCGGAGAGGCACACTTCCATCCTGACGCTGCCTGAGGAGTGCCGTATGCAGACAGTGCTGGCGCTGCTGTTCGGCGGCGCCATGGGTTTGTCGCTGGGACTTACCGGCGGCGGTGGATCGATACTGGCGGTGCCGCTGCTGGTATACGGGCTTGGTCTGGACCTGCGCGCGGCGGTTGCGGTATCGCTGGCGGTTGTGGGGTTGACCGCGCTGTTCGGCGCCGTCATCCAGGCGCGCTCGGGACAGGTGCTCTGGCGTGCCGGAGCGCTGCTCGGCGGCGGCGGTATCATCGCCGCGCCGTTTGGCGCGCGCCTGGGCGCGGTTATGCCCGATGACGTTGTCCTGGTGCTGTTTGCGCTGCTGATGGTAGTGGTTGGCGTTCGCATGGCGCGCGGCAGCGGCGACGCGCCTGAACTACCGCTGGGGCGTTTCCGCTGCCCGCGCGGCGAGGACGGACGGCCGCAGCCAACCCTGGCGTGCATGGCCAAACTGGCCGGCGCGGGCGCCGTATCCGGGGTGCTCTCCGGCTTCTTCGGTGTCGGCGGCGGATTTCTACTGGTTCCGGCGCTGGTATGGGTTGGCTCGGTGCGCATCGAGCACGCGCTTGCCACCTCGCTGGTGGCTATCGCACTGATTGCGGTATCCGGGTTTGCGGCAAACGTGGGCGCCGCCGGCCACATTTCGCTCAGCGTTGCCGCCCTCTTCGGCGCCGGCGGCGCCGCGGGCATGGTTGTTGGCGCGCGCCTCAAACGTTATCTGTCCGCGGTGGTACTGAGCCGCGTCTTTGCCGCAGTGGCTATAGCCGCCGGTTTCTATGTTGTAGCGC
>SKLB01000130.1 GCA_007123465.1 Spirochaetales bacterium | reverse complement strand
CGTGATCAAATTGAGGACGTTCGAGCTGCACGAGGGGCTCGAGAAACTGATCGCCAAACTGGAAATGAAAGTCCGCAAGGAAAAGGAAAAGATAAAGGAGCATAAGGCCTGATTGATGAAGCACTTTACCGTTCTGGACCTGCTCGATCTCGATCTAAAGGAGCACGACGCTCTCGATCTTCAGTGTATCGGCGGGCGTCCCGGGTTGACGCGCGAGATACGGGTCCCCGACATAAACCGGCCGGGACTGGCATTGACCGGGTTTTTCGACAGTTTCGGGGACGATAGAATCCAGCTGTTCGGCCGCGGTGAGACCGCCTTCCTGCACAAGCTTGAACGGTCCGGAGAGATCGCTGCGCTGCAGGAGTATTTTGGCCACCAGATGCCGTGTGTGCTTTTCACCCACAACCTCGATCCCACAGCGCGTTTCTTCGAGCTGGCCGAAGCAGCGCAGTGCCCGGTGCTGAAGACCCATCTGCCGAGCTCGGAGCTGTCTATCCGGCTGATCCGCGCGCTGTCCAACGTCTTTGCCTCGGTTGAGACCATCCACGGCGTGCTGGCGGAAGTCTTCGGTATCGGTGTTCTGATTCTGGGTGACAGCGGCGTTGGCAAGAGTGAGACGGCGCTGGAGCTTGTCGAGCGCGGACACCGTCTGGTGGCCGACGATGCGGTTGAGGTTCGCTGCATCGCCGGCAATATCCTGCTGGGGCAGGGCGCAAACAGGGCACTCGGTCATCATATGGAGATCCGCGGTCTCGGTATCATCAACATCACGCATCTGTTTGGCGTTGGAGCGATCCGTGAAAGCAAGCAGATTCAGCTGGTGGTGGGGTTGGAGTACTGGGATTCCAACAAGGAATACGATCGAATTGGTGCCGAAGAACACCACAAGGACATTCTCGGCGTCAAGGTTCCCGCGCTCGAAATACCGGTCAAACCGGGGCGCAACATTCCGATTATCATCGAGACCGCTGCGCGCAACGAGCGGTTGAAGAAGATGGGCTACTACTCTGCGCGCGAGTTCAACCAGAGCGTCCTCAAGTGGCTCGAGAGCGAGAACGCGCGCAGCGCATACTTGCACAACAAGCACGAGGGGTAGCATGGTCGAGCGAGATGTGACAGTCAAGAACCGCGCCGGCATACACGCCCGCCCGGCAGCGCTAATCGTGCAGACAGCGGGGAAGTTCGACTCGCAGATCCTGTTCAGCAAGGATGGTGAAGAGATCAATGCCAAGTCGATTATGGGTATCATAACGCTCGGGGCGGGGCACAACTCGGTGATAAGCATCCGCGCGGAGGGCTCCGATGAGCAGGAAGCAGTCGATGCACTCTCGTCGCTGTTCGATAAGCGCTTTGAAGAGGAATGATTCGCGGGGGCTGCTGTTTACGCTTCTGCTGCTCGTGCTGCTGCCCGCGCTTTCCCCGCCGGCAGCCGCCCAGCACGCCGAGGTAGAGACCCGGATCGGGCCGCGTTCGATCTCGGTAGCGGTTGAGCTCAACTACGTTGGAGAAAAGGTGCTCCAGGCGCTGGCGGACGGCATGCGCTCCGAGATCACCTTCACTATCCGCCTCTATCGCTCGCTCGGCGGGCCGGCACGGCTGCTCGGTGACCGCCTCGTTGCCGAGTACCATCCGAGTTTCATCGCGTATCGTGATCCGTTCACGCGCGAATACGTTATCGAGTCGGCTGTTGGAACGCAGCGCCGCATAGAGTCCGCCGAGAGTTTCCTGCAGGAGTTCTATTCGCTGGCCGCATTTCCTGTTCCCACCAATACGATTGCAGACCTTGATCGCCACTACCTGCTGTGCCAGGTGCAGCTGCGCCCGGTGCGTCTGGTGCCGGCTCTGGATTTTCTGGGGGCGGTGCGTACCGGGGACACGGTGGTTACGCCGTGGCAGCGGGTTGATCTGCAGGCGTTTGGAGGCCGCACGTGAAGGCGCGGTTTTCGCAGACCGCCTCGGCACCCGGCCTGATCAGCGTTGTGCTGCTCTACCTGTTTCTGATCGTACTGGTACTGGTGTTTGCCGGTCAGCTGTTGTCCGATCTGACCGTTGCCGGCTCGCCCACCGGCCGGTTGATCATGGTGCTGGCGGTTTCGTTTCCGCTGTTTCTGCTGGTGACCATAATCATCCACCTGATAAAGCTGATCAATGACCGCCGCCGGGGCCGACCCGGAGCTTCGCTGCGGTTGCGCATCCTGGGGTTCTTCTTCTTTGTGGTGCTGCTGGCGTCGGCGCCGCAGGGCGTTCTGGCGCTCAATTTCATCAACAGCGTGATGAGCTCGCTGTTTGCAGTTCCAACCGGCGAAGCACTACGCGGAGGCCTCGACATCGCCTTGCACTATTACGACGAGCAGGTGGAGAAGCTCGAGAATTTTATCTCGGGATCTGCCTTCCGCAGCGTGCTGGCCGATGTTCCCGCTAATCCCCGCCGCGCGTGGGATACCATTCGCCTGGTGCGCCCGGAGATCGACGGTTTCCAGGTTTTTGATCAGAATCTGAATGAACGCTACGCCGCCGGCGACGAGCGCACCTGGCTGCGCTCCACCCAGGTGCGTGGCGGGCGCGAGGGCCATGTAATGCGCGACAGCGTAGATCAGGACACCTTTCTGCGCGTGCGCGTCAATCACCCCGGCGACGACCTGACGGTAGTGCTGACGGTGATGCTGCCTGAAGGGTTTGATCAGCGCGCGCAGAACCTGACCAGTGCGTTGGAGACGTTTGCCCAGGTCGATCAGCTGCGCGGCGCCTTTTTGCAGGCGATAGCGCTCTTCTTTGGCCTGTTCAGCTTTCCGCTCTTTCTGCTGGCTATCCTGGTAAGTGTACTGCTGAGCGAGGAGATCACACGTCCGATTATCAACCTGGAGGAGGCAACGCGGCGAGTGGCTGAGGGCGACTACTCGTTTCGCATCCTCACGCGTTCCAACGACGACCTGGGGCTGCTGGTCCGCTCGTTCAACTCCATGGTTACCGAACTCGAGCGCTCACGCAGGAAGATTCTGCAGACCGAGAAGGTGGCAGCGTGGCAGGAGATCGCACAGCGGCTGGCGCACGAGATCAAGAACCCGTTGACACCGATCAAGCTCTCGGCGCAGCGCGTATTGAAGAAGTATCGCAGCGGCGCCGAAGACTTTGAGCCGGTCTTTGAGGCTGCAATCCAGTCTATCATTACCGAGGTCGACGGGCTCAACACCCTGTTGAGCGAGTTCCGCAACTTTTCGCGACTGCCCGACCCGGTTCCCGAGACGGTGCAGTTGAAGTCGCTGGTGGCGGAGGTGGTTTCGACCTACTCGACCTGGCCCGAACTGGTGATCCACTGTGCGCACCTGGAAGAGTCGATTACGCTGCACGTCGACTACGGCCAGATCAAGCAGGTGCTGGCAAATCTCTTTACCAACGCCACCGAGGCAATGAACGGCGCGGGCGAGATCTTTGTACGCGCCGACCTTGTCAAGAAGGGCAACAGCCTGTACTGTAGAATCCAGGTTCAGGATACCGGGCCGGGAATCGACGGTGATTTCCATGACAAGGTGTTCAATCCCTACTTCACCACCAAGAAGCAGGGAACCGGCCTCGGGCTTTCGATCGTGGAGCGAATCGTATTTGACCATCGCGGACAGATCTGGTTCGAGACACAGCCGGGTACCGGCACTACCTTCTTCATCGATCTCCCGGCAGACGGCAAGGCATGAGCAGAATACTGGTTATTGATGATGAACAGGGCATCCGCGAGGTTCTCAGCGGTATTCTCGAAGATGAGGGCTACCAGATCTTCAGCGCCGAGGACGGTATCGAAGGGCTCCGGCTGCTGAAGACCGAACCGATAGACGTTGTACTGTTGGACGTCTGGTTGCCCAACATGGGCGGCATCGATGTTCTCAAGCAGATCAAGGCAACCTATCCCGAGACGCAGGTAATCATCATCTCCGGCCACGGCAACATCGACCTGGCGGTCAAGGCGGTCAAGCTGGGAGCCTTCGATTTCATGGAGAAGCCGCTCAGTCTCGAACGCGTGGTTACGCTGGTGCGCAACGCACTGGAGATGGAGCAGCTGAAGAAAGAGAACCGGCGGCTGCGCAGCACGTTTCTCGATGACGATGAGATCCTCGGAGAATCCGAGGGTATGCGCCGCGTGCGCGGCATCATTCAGCAGAGCGCTGCCAGCGACTCACGGATTCTGATCAGCGGTGAGAACGGTACCGGTAAAGAGCTGGTTGCACGCGAGATCCACCGGCGCAGCCGGCG
>SKLB01000372.1 GCA_007123465.1 Spirochaetales bacterium | reverse complement strand
TGGCCGACGCGGTAGCCGACGGGGCACGGCAGGTTCCCAACGCCGAGGTCGAGGTCAAGCGCGTACCCGAGACGATGCCCGCGGAGCTGATTGCCCAAATGGGCGCGGCCGAGGCGCAGAAGGCTATGCAGAGCATCCCCGTTGTTACCCACGAGGATCTGACGTCCGCAGACGCCATTATCTTCGGCACGCCCACCCGCTTCGGTAACATGATAGCGCAGATGCGCAATTTCCTTGACTCCACCGGCCCTCTGTGGTCAAGCGGTGCGCTGGTAGGCAAGGTCGGCAGTGTCTTCACTTCGTCTGCAACCCAGCACGGCGGCCAGGAGTCAACTATCCTCAGCTTCCACACTACGCTGTTGCATCATGGTATGGTGATCGTCGGTTTGCCGTACGCGTTTGCCGGTCAGATGACGATGGACGAGATCAGCGGTGGGTCACCTTACGGTGCCAGCACTATTACCGGTGGCGACGGCAGTCGCATGCCCAGCCGCAATGAGCTCGACGGCGCGCGCTTCCAGGGAAAGCACGTAGCCCAAGTCGCTTCCAGGCTCTCCACAGGGTAGTAACTGCTGCTGCCTGTCCCGTTCGGCCACCGCCGCGCTTCTGTTGTGGGCCCGGGCATTTCTGTTGTCCGCAGACGCCGTTTTGCGGTAGACTGCGGCAGCTGTTGGGGCAGTAGTCCGGGCAGCGCTGCAGATAGCGGGGGCACAAGGGGATGGACTACCAACTGGCCGGAAAGACTGCCGTCGTTAGCGGCGCCGGGGGCGCGATTCTGGGGGCGGTATCCCGGCTGCTGGCGGACGAAGGTGCCCAGGTGGCCATATGGGACCTGTCGCCGGAGGCAGCACGCGCTACCGCCGATGCTGTCAGCGCAGCAGGTGGCACGGCGCTTGCCGTTACCTGTGACGTGACATCCCGTAACAGCGTTCGCGAAGCGCTCGATCAGACTCTGGCCTCGCTGCAGCGCGTCGATATCCTGATTAACGGCGCCGGCGGCAGCCGCCCGTCCACTACAACCTCAAACCAGCTCAGCTTCTTCGATATCGAGCCCGATGACATCCGCAGTGTGATGGATCTGAACTACCTCGGCACGGTCCTCTGCTGTCAGGAGTTGGGGCGTTTGATGGCAAGGCAGGGCAGCGGCTCGATTGTCAATGTGACCTCGGTTGCAGGAGTGGCGCCGCTGACGCGCGCGCTGGCCTACAGTAACGGCAAGGCCGCCGCAAACAGCTTCACGCAGTGGTTGGCGGTGCACATGGCGCAGAATTACTCGCGTGATATCCGCGTCAACGCCGTGGCGCCGGGCTTTGTTCTGACCGATCAGAACCGCTTCCTGCTGATTGACGCTCAAAGCGGTGCCATGACCGAGCGCGGCAGGCAGATAATGGAGGCGGTTCCCGTGGCGCGCTACGGAACGCCGCAAGAAGTAGCCCAGCTTGTCGTCTTCCTGGCCTCCGATCGCGCCAGTTTCATACACGGCGCGGTTGTCCCGGTTGACGGCGGATTCAGCGCCCACTCGGGAGTCTGAGCGGCAAGTGGGTTTTCCGGTGCTGCCGGCAAGCCCGGGCAGCGGGCACTCACGTCACAAGGAGGAACCGATTCATGCCACTTTCACACGACGTTCTGTTGAAGCTCAAGCGCTGGAACACCCCGTCGATCTACAACGGCTGGGAGGCAATGAGTTCCAGCGAGCGCATGACCGCGCTGTTCAACCGCGAAGAGACGCGCGATTTCATGCCGCAGATGGGGCCGATGATCGGCTACGCGGTCACCGTAGTACAGCAGGCCAGCGACCCCGAGCCGCCCAGGCGCAATCCCAACGCGGGTAACGAGTACCGCCACTACGTTGCCTCGGTGCCGGGGCCCAAGATTGTGGTGGTTCAGGATCTGGACAAGCCGGACTTTGTTGGAGCGTTCTGGGGCGAGGTCAACAGTAACGTCCATCGTGCATTGGGCTGCGTTGGTACGATTACCGACGGCGCCATTCGTGACGTTGACGAGATGACCAACGCCGGATTCAAGGCGCTGGCGTCGCGGCTGTGCGTCGGACACGCCTACTCGGCACCGGTCAGATGGAATTGCCCGGTTACGGTCTTTGGCTGCACAATTGAGCCCGGCAGTCTGATCCACGCCGACAAACACGGTTTCTTCGTCATTCCGCCGCAGGATCAGGACGGACTGCTGGACGCGGTGCTGTTCATGGACAACAACGAGTGCGAAACCATGATTGCCGCCGCCCGCGGCAGCGTTGGGCGCACGCAACAGGAAACGCTGGAAGCCATTCGCGACGCCGGGGCCCGGTTTCGCGAAAACACGCGGCGACGGTTCAAGACCAACGGCGAGTGGTAGGGGAGGGCGGCACTGCGCATGAGCGCGTCAATGGTGTCTATGACTTTTCTTTGACAAAACTGCGTACTACCGGTTATGCTGGTGGTTAGCTTGATATATCAGGCGTATATCAAATAACGACAGCGAGTGCCGGCGCCAACGCCAAATAACGAGGGGGGCACAGATGCATGCACACAGTGATCAGCTGGTGCGCGATTTGTCGCGCAAAGCGCTTGAGTTTCGAATTCAGGTGCTGAAGATGGTCCACAGCGCCCAGAGTGGACATCTCGGTGGCGCCTATTCGGCCGCGGAGATTCTCACCGCGCTCTACTTCCACCACCTCAAGCTCGATCCGGACAATCCGTCCTGGGAGGGCCGCGACCGCCTGCTGTTCTCCAAGGGGCACGCCTGCGCCATGCTCTACACCGCGCTGGCACACCGCGGTTTTTTTGCGCCCGATGAGCTGATGAGTTTTCGCTGCTTCAACAGCCGTCTCCAGGGCCATCCGGATCCGCTCAAGACTCCCGGAGTGGAGATTGCTGCCGGTCCGCTGGGCCACGGGGTGGCAATTGGAGTGGGCACAGCGCTGGCGCTGCGGATGCAGGATGCCAAGCCGTCGGCCCAGAAGTCTCCGTCGGCCAGGGCGAGTGCCGCAAAGGTCTACGTGGTGCTGGGAGACGGCGAGCTCAACGCCGGTGTGATCTGGGAAGGAGCTATGTCGGCCAGCAAATACCGTCTGGGTAATCTCACGGCCATCGTTGATTACAACGGCATCCAGCAGACCGGTGCCACCGCAGACTCGATGCCCACCGAGCCAATTGCCGACAAATGGAAGGCCTTCGGCTGGCACGTCATAGAGATACACGGCCACAATATGCACCAGGTTCTCGATGCGCTGGACCACGCCGACGAGGTTCACGCGCGGCCAACCGTCATAATAGCGCGCACCACCAAGGGCAAGGGGGTCAGTTTCATGGAGTACGACCATCGCTGGCACGGTCAGCCTCCCACGCAGCAGCAATACGAAACCGCGCTGGCGGAGCTGCAGCAAGGAGTAGAACAATGGCAGAACTAGTTGCTATGCGAAAAGCGTACGGTGAGGCGCTGGTGGCTCTGGGGCAGCAGAACAGCAAGGTGGTTGTCCTGAGCGCGGACGTCCACAACTCCGATCACAGCTACATGTTTGAAGACGCCTTTCCTGACCGCTTCTTCAATGTGGGAATTGCCGAACAGGCGCTGGTAGACGTTGCGGTTGGCCTGGCTTTGAACGGATTCATTCCGTTTGCCAATACATTTGCGGCGTTCTTTGCCACTCGTGCGGTAGAGATGGTCAGGACTCACGCCTGTTACGGTGGTGCAAAGATCAAGATGATGGCAGCCTACGCCGGGCTTTCGGACTCGTTTGACGGGCCAACGCATCACACCGTAACAGACCTGGCGATCATGCGCAGTCTGCCCAACATGACTATTGTGGTGCCGAGCGAGGCCGGGTCTCTACCCGGTTTGCTGGCGCAGATCGCCGCGTGGGACGGCCCGGTGTACTGCCGGCTGAACCGCAATGAGGTACCGGTGCTGTTTGATTCCAGCTACAAGCCGCAGATCGGCAAGGCCTATAGCGTGCGCGACGGGCGTGATGTGACCATTATAGGCTGCGGTATCATGATGGGGCGAGTCCTCGAGGCCGCCGAACAACTGCACAAGAACGGTATTTCGGCGCGCGTGCTGGAGATGCACACTATCAAACCGCTTGACAACAACGCGGTGCTGGACGCCGCGCGCACTACAGGAGCCCTTGTTACCGCCGAAGAGCATAGCGTCATCGGCGGGCTTGGCGGTGCGGTTGCCGAGCTTGTGAGCGATCAGGCCCCGGTGCCGCTCAAGCGCGTCGGGGTCCACGATCGCTTTACCGAAACCGGTCCCTATGGCACACTGTTGGATAACTACGGG
>SKLB01000245.1 GCA_007123465.1 Spirochaetales bacterium | reverse complement strand
TACCTCAAGAGCGCCGAAGAAATGGAGCGGTTGTTTGCCCAGCTGCCGCACGCGATCGAGAACAGCCTCGCTATAGCAGAGCGCTGCCGCCTCGAGATCGATCAGCCCGGACCACGGTTTCCCGACTACCAGATTCCGGATCGGTTTGCCTCCCCGGACGACTACCTCAGACATCTGACCCGGTCCGGCATCCAGGCGCGTTACCGTGATGTCAGCCAGGAAATAACCGCGCGCACCGATTACGAGCTGCAGACCATCATCAAGATGGGCTTCACCGGTTACTTCCTGATCGTCTGGGACTTCATCAAGTTTGCCCGCGACAACGGCATTCCGGTAGGCCCGGGCCGCGGCTCGGGCGCCGGCTCCATCGTTGCCTACGCGCTGGGCATCACCGATATCGACCCGCTGAAGTACGGACTGCTGTTCGAACGTTTTCTCAATCCGGACCGCGTATCGATGCCGGATTTTGACGTTGACTTCTGTTACGAGCGCCGTGGTGAGGTCATCGAATACGTGCATCAGAAATACGGCGCTGACCGCGTTGGGCAGATAATCACGTTCGGCACGCTCAAAGCCAAGGCGGTGATCCGCGATGTGGCACGCGTTCTTGATATCCCTTACGCTGAAGCCGATGCGATTGCTAAACTGGTTCCCGCTGGACCGAAGGTCGATCTCAACGAGGCAATCGAGGGCGAGGCCGAGCTGCTGGCGCTGCGCCGGCGCGGCGGTGTCTACAGCGAACTGCTGGAGGTCAGTCTCAAGCTCGAGGGGCTGCACCGGCACGCCTCGACTCACGCGGCCGGAATTGTCATCGGGCAGCAGGAGCTGACCGAATACGTTCCCCTCTACCGCGACCCCAAAACCGGCTCGATTTCAACCCAGTATACTATGGATCAGCTGGAGGACTGCGGTCTGGTCAAGATGGACTTCCTGGGCCTCAAGACGCTGACTCTGATCGAGCACACCGCCGAACTGGTGCGTAACGCGGGTATCGAACTGGATATGAATGCCGTTGCCGAGGATGACCCGGCGACGTTTGCTCTGCTGGGCGAGGGCAAGAGCACCGCGGTGTTCCAATTCGAGAGCTCCGGCATGCAGAGCATCCTGGCCAAGGCCAAACCGGAGCGAATAGAGGACCTGATTGCGCTGAACGCTCTCTATCGGCCTGGTCCGATGGAAAACATCGACCAGTTTGTGGACTCCAAGAACGGCCGCATGCCGCTGCGTTATCCGCTTCCCGAACTGGAAGCGGTGCTGAAAGAAACCTACGGCGTGATTGTGTACCAGGAACAGGTAATGGAGATCGTCCGCATTGTCGGCGGGTTCTCGCTCGGTCAGGCCGATATTCTGCGACGCGCAATGGGCAAGAAGAAAGAGTCCGAGATGGAGCAGATGAAACAGCAGTTTATCGCAGGAGCGCTCGAACGTGGCTTCAGCGAGGCACAGGCTGAAAACATCTTCACGCTGCTGAAGCCGTTTGCCGGTTACGGATTCAACAAGTCCCACGCCGCCGCGTATTCGGTGCTGGCGTATAAGACCGCCTATCTCAAGGCCAACTACCCGGTGCCGTTTATGGCCGCCAACCTCACCAACGAAATCAACAATCCCAAGAACTTCGCCTGGTACATGGAAGAAGCCCGTTCTATGGGGATAGCTATCAAGCCCCCTGACGTCAATCTCAGCCAGAAGTACTTCTCGGTGCTGGACAACCAGATCATCTACGGTCTGATCGGCATCAAGAACGTTGGTTCGGCGGCGGTCGATGAGATGATCCGCGAACGTCGCCACAACGGCGCGTTCAGCTCTTTTGAGGATTTCCTGGAACGCGTTGACCTCAAGACTGTCAACCGCAAGGTGGTTGAGGTGCTGATCCAGTCGGGAGCGTTTGACAGTCTGGATCCGCGCCGCGCAACGCTGTTTCACAACCTCGCCCGCTGCCTCGACATCGCCGCAGACACCAGGCAGCGCCGTCTTACCGGTCAGGTGTCGCTGTTTGACCGGGATGATCACGCGCTGGCGTCGGTACTCGAAGAGGTGCCCGAATGGGAAACCGTAGAACGGTTGAACTACGAAAAGGACAACCTCGGTTTCTACTTCTCCGGCAATCCGCTGGACGACTACCGCGATATCTGGCGGCGTACCGTAACGCTCAATCTGGGCGACCCCAGCCAGGCAATCATCGACCGCAGGTACAACCTGCTGGGGCTGCTCAAGGCGCTACGCGTAGTTCAGACCAGAAGCGGTGGTACAATGGCGTTTGCCGTGATAGAAGACTACAATGGTTCGATGGAAGTTGTGTTCTTTGGTGACGCCTGGGACCAGTGCAGGGAGCGGCTGCAGGAAAACAGCGTTGTGGCAATGATCGGCAAACTCGAGTACCGTAAGCAGAAGCTCCAGATCGTTGTTCAGGAGCTGCGCGAGCCGCACGAGCTCGATGAGACCGACAGCGGTGAGGTCCATATTCGCCTCGATCAGCAGCTCGAGGACTCCGAAGCGCTGATGCAGCTGCGCGCTTTTCTCTACGAACGCGCCGGACACTGTCCGGTCTTTCTGCATATCGGACACAACGGTGATGAGGCGGTGATCCGGGCTTCGGCCCAGTTGACCGTTTCATCGCGCAGTGAGGTACTGGAAGATATTCGCCGCTATCCACATGTACGCGAAGTGTGGAAACAGTAGGAGGCCTGAAATGCTACAGTCGGTCATGCGTTTTGTCAGCGCACTCATCTCGATCTACATGCTCATTCTGCTGGTGCGGATCATAATGACGTGGTTTCAGACCTCATCGTACGGCCGCACGAGCGAATACCTGCAACGGCTAACCGATCCGTATCTCAACTTCTTCCGCCGCTTCCGCTTCATGCAGGTCGGCTACGTGGATTTTTCACCGGTTCTGGCGCTGGTTTCGCTGTCAATCCTGGCCGACATTGCCAATTCGATTGCCTTTGCCGGAAGAATCACACTGGGCTTTGTACTGGCGCGCCTGCTGGCCTCGCTGTGGTCCGCGGCATCGTTCTTCTTCACGCTGTTTCTGATTATTGCCCTGGTGCGTCTGGTAGCAATGATGCTCAACATCAACAGCGCCGGGCGTCTGTGGATCACGCTGGACCGCATCCTGCAGCCTATGGCGCACGGCCTGGTGCGGCGTTTGGCCCGCGGCGACACAACCTACCAGCACGCGCTGATGCTCTTTGGCGCCGTTGTGCTGGTCGGCCTGATAGTCGGTAATCTGCTGATCGCGCGCCTTGTTGCACTACTGATCGAGCTGCCGTTCTAGGCGGTAGCAGCGGCCATGTTTCTCGCCGAGCTCGACCAGTCGGTCCAGAAGCTGAAGGGCGTGGGACCCGCGGCCGCGCGCGCCATGAATCGGCTGGGCATTGCCACCCAGCGCGACCTGCTGCTGCATCTGCCGCGAGCCTACGAAGACCGGGTTACCCCGGTGACCATTGCCGAGTCATTAGCCGGGATTGCGTGTAATACCGTTGCCGAGGTAATTGCTCACGACTACATCGGGGCCGGCCCACAGAAGACCCTCAAAGTCTACCTGCGAGATAGTAGCGCAACCGCGGCACTGGCCTGTTTTGGCCGCAACTTCCTTGCCTCGCGCCTGCGTCCCGGGGCAAGAATCCGCCTGGCGGCCCAGTTTGCCTACCGTTACGGGGAGCCGCAGGCCTCGTCCTTTGAGTTTGAACCCGCCGATGGCCCGCAGAACCTGTTCGGCCGCATCCTGGCGGTCTACCCCTCCAGCGAAGGATTGTCGCAGGCGCTACTGCGCTCTGCGCTGCAGCAGACGCTGCACGCCTCGGCACGGCACCTGGAGGATACGTTACCTGCGGATCTGCGCGGTCGACGCGGAATTCCCAGCCTCGCTGTGACGCTGCAGCAGATCCACCAACCGGACACACTGGCGCAGGCCGAAGCGGCGCGGCGCGCGCTGGCGTACGAAGAGCTGTTCATGCTGCAGTTGCGCCTGCGCAGCCGCGTGCTGGCGAGCAGTCGGACTACGCGCCCCGCGCGACTGCTCCCGCAGTCACTGCAACAGCGAGCCACCGCCGAACTGCCGTTTCAACTGACCGCCGACCAGCAGACCGTCCTGCAGGAAATCCGCGGCGACATGCAGTCCGGGCGGCCGATGGCGCGCCTGCTGCAGGGAGAGGTTGGTTCGGGCAAGACGCTGGTAGCGTTTCTGTCGGCACTGGCGCCGATTGAAGCCGGCGGTCAGGCGGTGCTGATGGCCCCGACGGAGCTGCTGGCGCGCCAGCACGCCGAGAACGCCGCCGAACTGCTGCAGCCGCTGGG
>SKLB01000302.1 GCA_007123465.1 Spirochaetales bacterium | reverse complement strand
GAGCCGTCGGTAGAAAACACGGTAGCCATTCTGCGCGGGCTCAAGGAGCGCTACGAGGTGCACCACGGCGTGCGCATCAAGGACGACGCGCTGATCGCGGCGGCTACGCTGTCGGACCGCTATATCACCTCGCGCTTTTTGCCGGACAAGGCTATCGATCTGATAGACGAGGCCGCCAGCCGGCTCAAGATGGAAATCGAGAGCCAGCCAACCGAGCTTGATCAGATGGAGCGGCGCATCCTGCAGCTGAACATCGAGAAGCAGGCGCTGCAGAAAGAGAGCGATGAAGCGTCGGCTGAGCGGCTGGGCAAGATCGAACAGGAGCTGGCCAACCTCAAGCAGAACCGCGACGCCAAGCAGCTGCAGTGGCAGAACGAGAAGCAGATTATCGACTCGATTCGCGAGCTGAAGGTGCGCCTCGAGAACGCCAGTATCGAGGAGAAGCGCTACGAACGCGAGGGAAATCTGGCCAAGGCGGCCGAGATCAAGCACGGCGTGCTTCCCGGGCTCGAGCGTGAACTGGAAGACAAGAGCGCGCGGCTGAAAGAGATTCAGAAGGGACAGACGCTGCTGCGCGAAGAGGTCTCCGAAGAGGACGTTGCGCAGGTGGTTTCTGCGTGGACCGGTATCCCGGTATCCAGGATGCTGCAGTCTGAGCTCGATAAGCTGCTACGCCTCGAGACCATTCTGGCCGAGCGCGTGGTCGGCCAGCAGCGTGCCATCGGCTCGGTAGCCGATGCTATCCGCCGCAACAAGAGCGGAGTCTCGGACGTCAATCGCCCGACCGGCACCTTCCTGTTCATCGGCCCCACCGGTGTCGGCAAGACCGAGCTTGCCAAGACGCTGGCGCAGTTCCTGTTCAACGACGATAAGGCGCTGACCCGCATCGACATGAGCGAGTACATGGAAAAGTTTGCCGTATCGCGGCTGATCGGGGCGCCTCCGGGCTACGTGGGCTACGACCAGGGCGGTCAGCTGACCGAAACCGTGCGCCGCCGGCCCTACTCGGTGGTGCTTTTCGACGAAATCGAGAAGGCACACCCGGATGTATTCAACATCCTGTTGCAACTGCTCGATGAGGGGCGTTTGACCGATGGTCAGGGCAGGCTGGTGGATTTCCGCAACACCATCATCATTATGACCAGCAACCTCGGCAGCGAGATCATTCTGCAGGCCGATCGTGTAGAAGATGTTGCCGACCAGATTCATGCCCTGCTGCACGCAACGTTCAAGCCGGAGTTCCTCAACCGCCTCGACGAAGTAATAACGTTTAACCGTCTGGGACGCGGCGAGATCAAGAGTATTGTCGATATCGAAGTGGCGCGTGTGCGCCGCAGACTGGAGGAACGGCGCCTTGGTCTCGAGCTGGATCAAGCGGCCAGCGAACTGCTGGCCGAACGCGGTTTTGATCCGGCATTCGGTGCGCGGCCGCTCAAGCGGGCGGTGCAGTCGTTGCTGCAGAATCCGCTGGCAAGACAGATTCTCGGCGGTGCGTTTGCCGAAGGCTCAACAATCAACGTTACCCGTGCCGGAGATGAGCTGGCGTTCAGCGCGCGCACAGCGCAAGAGTGAGCAGCTACAGCCGGACCGGTTGTCCGCGGCGTTGGTTTGCCGTAGAATAGCGGTATTATGGCAACACTGTGGCACAAAGGGTATCGCGTCAATGAGATTGTGCAGCGCTTCACGGTCGGCAGCGACTACCTGCTGGACCGCCGGCTGGTGCGCTGCGACTGCGCCGGCAGTATGGCGCACGCTAAGATGCTGGCGGCCATCGGGGTTCTGAGTAATGACGAGCTCGCGCAGATAGTAAGCGGTATTGCCCGGATCGTAGAGATCGATCTCCAAGACGGGTTTCCAATCTCGGCTGAAGACGAAGACTGCCACACCGCCATCGAGAACTGGCTCACCGAGCACCACGCTGAATCCGGCATGAAGATCCACACCGGACGCTCGCGCAATGACCAGGTGTTGACCGCAGTGCGACTCTACACGCGCGCCAAATTGGCGCGAATCAGCGAACGGGGCTGCGATGCCGCGACGGCGCTGCTGGAGATGGCATCGCGGTACGAGCACACCCCTATGCCGGGTCGCACCCATCTGCAGATCGCAATGCCGTCTTCGGTTGGCCTGTGGGCGGCGGCTTTTGCCGAGGCGCTGATCGACGATCTGCAGCTGCTGCTGAACGCCTACGATCTGGCCGACCAGTGCCCGTTGGGGGCTGCCGCCAGTTACGGCGTGCCGTTGCCGCTGGACCGGGAGTACACCTCCGAGTTGCTGGGCTTCTCGCGGGTGCAGAACAACGTGCTCTACGTTAATAATTCACGCGGCAGGATCGAGGCGGTTGCGCTAGACGCAGCTGAAGCGCCGGTTGCTACGGTTTCAAAGCTTGCCTGCGATCTGATGCTCTTTTCGCTGCCGGAGTTCGGCTACTTTGGGCTGCCGGCTGAGATGTGCACCGGGAGCAGCATTATGCCGCAGAAGAAAAACCCCGATGCGCTGGAGCTGACGCGCGCGCGCGGAGCAACGCTGGCAGGTTTGACCGGACAGCTCAAGAATGTGATTCGTAACCTGCCATCGGGCTATAACCGTGATTTTCAGGAGACCAAGGAGCCGCTGCTGCGCGGCCTCGATATAGCCGAGGATTGCCTTGAAATCATGGCGTTGACGGTGCAGGCGCTCGAAGTCAACAGCGAAGCTCTGCACGCAGCGTGTACCCCGCAGCTGTTTGCTACCGACGAGGCCTTTGCGCTGGTGCAGAAGGGAGTCCCGTTCCGCGAGGCGTACCGCCGAGTTGCCTCACAGCTGGATGACGTGGTGGCGGTCGATCCGGTGGCGGCGCTCAAGCTGCGTACCTCAGCGGGGAGCCCCGGCAATCTGCGTTTACCGCAGGCACGTGCACGCCTTGAGGCCATCCGCAGCGAACTCGGCGAGCGCAACAGCCACGCCGCGGCCGCGATCGAGCGGCTGTTCGGTCAGCCGGTACCCCTGCTGTAGAAAGCCTCAGAAGTGGGCGTCTATGAAGCGCCGGCGCCGCAGTCCCCGGGCGCGCAGTGCCGAGTAGGTTATCATCGCTACAACCGTAATTGCGTAGGGCAGGCCGAGCAGGACCGTGCCCGGGATCGCCAGTAAGCCCTGCGCGGCACCGGCCAGGCTCTCGGTGAAGCCGAACAGCAGAGCGGCTATCAGAATACCGATCGGATGACGATAGCCCAGATAGATAGCTACTAGCGCTATCCAGCCGCGCCCGGCGCTGATATTGGGCAGGTAGACACCCAGCCGCAGTGATATTGCAGCTCCTGCAAGTCCGGCAGCTACCCCCGATATCAGTACCGCGATACGCCGGTACGCTACGGCGTCTACTCCGGCAATGATCACGCTCTCTTCGCGCGCGCCCACCGCACGCAACCGCAGTCCAAACGGTGTGCGGTAGAGCGCCACAAGTGCCAGCGGCACCAGCAGCCACGCCAGGTAGACTGTGGCGCTGTGTCCGAAAAGCAGGCTGTCGATGAAGCCCACCCCGCTGGTCACGCCCTCCAACAGCCGCGGCAGGCGCGGCAGGTCAGGGAAGCGCAGCACACCCTTGGTGCCGAACATCCAGGTGGAGATGAACGGAATGCTACCGGCGGCCAGCAGATTGACGGCCAGCCCGGTGATGAAGATGTTGGCTCGCAGCCGGATACTGAAGAAGGTGAACACCGCTGCCAGTAGCCCTCCGGCGAGCGCACCCGCCAGCATGCCGACCACCAGACTGCCGCTGGCGGCACCCGCCAGAATACCGGCAAACGCACCGGCAAGGATGAGCCCTTCCAGCGCGATGTTCAGGACACCGGCCAGTTCGGCAAACAGGCCGCCGAGCGCGGCGAGCAGGATCGGCGTCATGATCTCAACCGCATTGAAAATCATGCTGCCGTGCTCCTGCCGCGCAGATGCAGCCGCAGGCGAGGCAGTGCAACGTGCGCGGTGATCATGAAAAAGATCACAGCCTGGATGATGGCGCCCAGCTCAAAGCTGAACTCGGTGTGCAGCATTGCAGCCCTGGCACCGGCTTCCATGTAGGCAAAGACCAGCGCCGCAGGAATGATCAGCAGTGGATGGTTGCGTCCGATAAGCGCCACTGCGATTGCGTTCCAGCCGAGCCCGATGGTAAACCCCTGGATAGCTGCATGGTGCGTGCCGAGTACCGCGAACGCTCCGCTGAGTCCATGCAGCCCGCCTGAGATTGCCATCGGCACGGCGGTGTAGGCGCCAATGGCAATTCCGCCGTAGCGCGCAAACTCGCGGTTCAGTCCGGTAATCCGCAGTTCGTAGCCGCGTACGGTGTGATAGAGCAGGAAGTGGGCAAGCGGTGCCAGTAGAAGTGCAAACAGCAGCGCCAGGTTGAGGTTGGAGGGCGGCAGCAGACGCAGCAGGCGGAACTGCTCGGCTATGCGTTCGGTGGTCAGCAGATTACTCTGCTGGTTGCGCAGCGGCCCGACAATCAGATAGCTGACCGAAGGAACAATTGCCGCTGATATCAGAAACGAGGTGATCAGTTCATCTGTGCCCCAGAGATATTTGAACAATCCGCAGACTCCGGCCAGCAGCATTCCCACCGCCACCGCCGCCACAAGCGCCAGCACTATCCCAAACACCGCCGGCGCCTGCGGCAGCGCCAGACAGACTACCGCAGCGACCAGCCCGGCGATATAGATCTGTCCGTCTCCCCCGAGATTGAATACCCCGGCGCGAAAGGCGGCACTTACCCCCAGGCCGGCTATCAGAAGCAAACCCGCGCCGTCGAGCATGTTGCCAAAGTAGTAGCGGTTGGAGAATGGTCCCAGAAAGAACGCGCGCAGCGCACGCGCCGGATTGGGGCTGCCGAAAACCAGCAGCAGCACTGTTACCAGCAGTGCGGCCAGAAGCGCCACTACCGTCTCGGGGGTTTGAGCGCGCAGCGGGGCGCGCGAGGCTGCCGGTTTCTCAGCCATTGCTGCGGTCTCCTGCGGCGGTGATGTTGTGTTCCTGGAATCCGAGCATAAACTCGCCAATCCGTTCGCGCGTGCGGTCTTGGGCCTCCAGAATACCGGCAATCCGGCCGCGATACATGACCGCGATGCGGTCGGCCAGACTCAGCACTTCATCAATATCGGCCGAAATCAGGACAACCAGCGCCCCCTCATCGCGAAGTGCGCGCATTTCCGAGTACATCAGGTCACGCGAGCGCAGGTCGAGTCCCCAGCTGGGCTCGGAGAACACCACTACCTTGCGCAGGCCGGACAGCTCACGCGATAGAATCACCTTCTGGATGTTGCCTCCCGAGAGCCGTTTCATCGGCTGGTGCAGCACGCCGGTTATGCCGTAGCGGCGCTTGAGCTCTTCGGTGAACGCGGCGATATCCTTGCGCCGTAGAATGCCGCCGGACTGCAGCTCCTTGCGCTGCAGCAGAATGAGATTCTCGGCCACCGTAGAATCCATGCTGGCGCCGCGGAGAATGCGGTCTGTTGGAATGTAGGAGATACCGATGTGGCGGAAATGCCGCGGCGAGTAGCGCTTGACCGGTTTGCCGTCCAGCAGCACTACGCCACGGTCGGGCGCAATCGAGCCCGAAAGCACGTCTTCCAGAAACTCAAGTCCGTTTTCGCGGATCCCGGTTACGCCGAGCACCTCACCGGCCTGCGCGGTAATGTTGATATTGTCGAGCACCGCAAGATCGCCAACGTAGACCGAGACCTTATGCAGCTCCAGCGTGGAATCACGGGCGGTAGGCAAAGCTCGGGACGGGCGCGAATGAAGCCCGGTGACCCCGGCGGCGTGCCGGTCTCCGGCCAGTGCCTGGATCAGTCTGCGGTCAAAATCGATAATCTCGCTCTCTTCGCCGATCATCAGTTCGGCTATGCGCGCCGCAGTGGTTTCGGCAACTGCGGTTGTAGCCACAACCGCCCCGTTGCGCATGACCGTGACCCGGTCGGCTATCTGCATGACCTCTCCCAGCTTGTGCGTGATCAGTATGATCGAAGTGCCCTGGGCCTGCAGGCTGCGCAGCAGCGCAAACATCAGAGCCACCTCGGGCTCGGTACACGGAGCGGTGGGCTCGTCCAGAATCAACAGACGTGGCCTGCGTAGAAGGGCACCCAGCAACGCCACGAAGTGTATCTGACTGGCGGCAAGTCGGTTCATCCGTGCGTGGGGATCAACCGAGATTCCGTAGCGAGACGCACACGCTGTTACCATGTCTGCTGCGGTTCTGCGATCCAACAGTCCGGCCCGGCCGGTGCGCTCCATGCCAAGTACAATATTCTCCCAGACGCGAAAGCCGGGAACGTAGGGTGGGTGCTGGTGTACCATGACGATACCGTGTGTCAGAGCATCCGCAGGGGAGCGGACCTGGATCGATTTTCCGTCGACCTCAATGCGGCCGGCGCCGGCGGAAATGTATCCGGACAACACGTGCATCAGGGTTGATTTTCCGGCACCGTTTTCTCCTACCAGTGCGTGTACGCTGCCGGAAGCAATATCCAGGTCAACCGCGTCATTGGCGGTGACGTTGTTCTCCGCGAAGTAGGTGGTGATACCACGCAGTTGAAGCCAGGGGGTCTCTGTCATTCCCTGTGTCAGAACTGAGTCGGCATCTCCAGGCGGAGATCGCCGTCGCGCAATCGCGTTATCATGGCCTCGAGCTCGGCCCTGACCTGCTGCGGTACGTGGCGTTCAAAGAGCCGGTGCCCGGTGTCAAATCCTACGAAGCCGTCGCCAACGCCCAGGACCTCGCCGGTGCCAAACGCCAGCTCACCGTCGATGGCGTCCAGCGTGCGCAGATAGGCAGCCTCATCCAGCTTGACTTCGGTACTGCCGATCACTATGCCCGGCGCTTCATCGTAGCCGGGCGAATCGTACCACAGAACGTAGGCGCCCTTGGTGCGCGCGGCCGAGATTACTCCCTGGTTTCCGCCGCCGGAAATTGTCAGGATGACGTCTGCTCCATTATCCAGCATGCTGTTGGCCAGCTCGGTTGCTGCTGCAGCATCGTACCAGTTGCCCAGAACGCGAAAATCGAGTACGGCGGCTGGATCGACCGATTGCAGCCCCAGCTCGAACGCGGGACGGATGACGCGGTTCATGATCGGGTACTCCTGGCCCGCCAACAGGCCGGCGCGCAGCCCCGGCCTTGCGTGCTCCATAGAGCTGGTGGAGACCAGCCCGGCAAAGTAGCCCGAGAGAAATGCCTGTTCTCGCTGATTGAACAGCACGGTATACAGCGACGGATTGCCCGCCAGGTAGCCGTCAAGAACCAGGAAGCGCTGATCGGGAAAGCTCAGTGAGACTTCGGCGGCAATCTCGGGCATCGACGGATTAGAGGTGACGATCAGGTCGTAGTCCTGTGTTGCCGCCAGTGAGGTCATGCTTTGCGGCCACTCGGCCTGATTGAATCCGCCTTCTATAACGCGGACTTCGGTTCCCGGGCGCTCTTCGGCTGCGCGGCGTACGCCGGCAACCAGCATCTCGTAGGTTGGGCTGCCCTCGACAACGCCGGGCACAAATACCGCAACAGAAAAATCGGCTTCGGTAGCGGTTTCGCGCGCGCCTAGTGCCGCCGGCTGAGCGGCCGGAAGGAGCAGCAGCAGAGCGGCACAGACCAGACCAAACAGTTTGAAACTCCGGCCTCGCTGAGCGTTAGTGCGATATTTCATCGGTAAACCTGCCTCCCTTGCTTTACATAACGTGTTCATCGGTATATTACTCAAATCCGCGGATGATTGAAAGGCGTTGTTGACCGCGATTTCCTGACCGTGATACGGTCAGCTGTTCACACTGGAGCATCGATGCAGGCACACACGCAGTTTTCTTCTACCGGTCGCACGCTGCTGTGCGTTGACTTCGGCACTTCGGCAATCAAGGCCGGCTGCATCAGCTACAACGGACTTCTGCAAGACTTCGAGTACGAACGCCTGCCGCCGCCGGCCAACGACGCAAGCGGCTTCAGCGCAGAGGTCTGGACTACCCGTTTCTCGCGCCTGCTCGGACGCATGAGACTGCTCAACAGCGTAAGCGCGGTGATCATCAGCGGCAATGGTCCCACCATTGTTGCCGTGGACAACAAGGGGCAGGCGCTCGATCCGGTCATGCTCTGGTTTGACGGGCATGATCGGCGTATCGACGGACAGCCGTCGTTCTTTCTGCCCAAGGTTGCCTGGTTTGCCGAGCAGCACCGCGATGCCTTCGCGCGCACACGCTGGTTTCTCTCGTGCCCGGAATACATCAGCTACTGTCTCAGCGGCGTGCCAACCACAATCACGCCGTCTGATGAGTTTATTCGCTACATCTGGTCCGGCGACGGAATCGAGGCTTACGGTCTCGACCAGCGGACCTTTCCGCGCTATGTCCGTGTCGGTGAAACCATCGGCCGCGTGACCGAAGCCGCGGCACGCGCCTTTGCCATCCCACCAGGCGTGCCGGTTATCGCCGGGGGATCAGATTTCCTGATGAGCCTGATCGGTACCGCTACGGTCAAGCCCGGCAGAACGTGCGATCGCGCCGGCACCTCGGAAGGGATAAACTACTGCTCGGCCGGCTCGGTCAGCGATGAGCGGTTGCGTTGTCTGCCGCACGCTATCGACGGTATGTACAATGTTGCCGGGATCCTGTCATCAACCGGCCGTATCTTCGAGTGGTTCCGCGATATTTCCGGTCAGCACGAGGTCAGCTACGATGAAATGCTGCGTTCAATAACCGGGCTGCCGGCGGATCGCCATATTCCGTGGTTCTTTCCGACAATCCGTGACGGTGCTGCGTGGGAGTTCAGCCGGGGTATGTTTATCGAGCTCGGCGCACAGCACGGTACCGCCGAGATGGGCAAAGCGGTGGTGGAATCGATCGGATTTGCGGTGCGTGCCTCGGTCGAGATTCTGGAGCAGGCCGGCTGCCCGATCAGCGAATTGCGCGTATCCGGCGGGCAGGCCAAGAACCAGCTGTGGAATCAGATGAAGGCGGACATCATCGGTAAGCCGGTGCTGGTGGGGCAGGTGGCAGACGCCGAGATCATGGGGAACGCGTGTGCGGGGCTGGTTGGAATGGGACACTTTGCCGGCCTGGTGGAAGCCGCCGAGGCACTCTACACGGTTTCAGCCAGGTTCGAGCCGGACGGTCCGAGTCACCAGCGCTACAGTGAGGACTACGCGCGCTACTGTGCGGCCTACGAAACGTTCCGGCACGCGCTGCGCGACTGTTTCACCCTTTGAACTGTGGCGCAAATGCACTATATTTGAACGCAAGGGGTAGACGAGTTGTTTTTCTGGTTTGGCTTTCCTTTTGTGTTCTTCTTCCCGATATTTCTCGCGTTTCTGGCGCTGCGTGCCGGACTGGCGCTGTTTCGTCCGTCAGGCCGCCTGCGTGACGGCTATTCCCCCGCACATCCCGCACATATCGACGAGCACGACCTGCTGGCGCAGCTGCAGAGCGGCGGGTACACCTACCGCCATATTCAAGGCAGACAGGCGCAGTTGTTCAAGCTGGCGCAGCGTTTAGGCGGCAGGCTGACCGTGTCGGACATTGTGATCGAAACCGGCTTTGGTGTTGAAGAAGCTGAACGGTTTATTGAGGCGATGGTCGATAACAGCCACGTCCGCATGGACATCGATGACAACGGGATGGTAGTCTACGATTTCCCGGAAATCATTGCTCGCCGTGAGCGGAAGACCGATTCATAGGCCGGTCTCCGGGAGCCGCGGCATCAAGCGGAGCGTCTATCAGGTAGCGTAAGTAGGCCTCGCGTACGAGGCTCCGCACCGTATCCAGCTGCTGGTAGAAATCTCCGCTGCTGCCGCTTGACAGCTGAACCCGGCGAGCAAGCGCGCTGCGCAGCTCGAGGCTTTGCGGCAGACGATGTACCTGGCGGTCCTCCAGTATCTGCAGGAAGTGTTCGATACGCCGCAGCAGAATGTAGCCGTACTGCAGCTGTTCGGCGACGTCAGCCGGCAAAAGGCTCCGGTGGGCCAGCCCGGCCAGACCCTCCAGCGTATTCCCGGTCAGCAGCTCGGGATAGCGGTGGCAGTGAAGCAGCTGGAGCCCCTGTACCAGGAATTCGATATCGCGGATTCCGCCGACACCGTTCTTGATATCGCTATCGGTGTGTGACTGTGCGATGGCGTTGTCACGCAGGCTGGCTATGGATTCTGCGATGGCGCCGCGCCGCCGCTGGGTTGTCACAACCGGCAGCGTTCGTTCCAGAAAGCGCTCGCCGAGATCCAGGTTGCCGGCAATCGGGCGCAGTTTCAACAGCGCCTGGTGCTCCCACAGCGAGGCTTGCTCACGGTAATAGCGCTCGAGTGCCGGTAGACGCTGAACCAGCGCGCCGGATGATCCAAAAGGGCGCAGGCGCAGGTCAACGCGGTAGAGGTAGCCCTGCTCGGTGTGATTGGAAAGCGCCGCACGCAACTGAACCATGATGCTGTCAAATATGCGCTGGTCATCGGCGCGGTCCAGGCGCTCGTCGGGCTCGAACAGCGCCAGCAGATCGATATCCGAACTGTAGTTCAGTTCGCGCCCGCCCAGCTTGCCGAAGGCCAGAATACAGAAGCGAGCGGCGGCTGCGTCGTTTGCTTCGCGGCGCCAGATGTCGTCCAGCGCTGCCTGAGTCAGCGCCGCGGCAAGATTGGAAAGCTCTTCGGTGATTTCCACCAGCGGCGCGTGCAGGCAGATATCTCGTGTTCCAATGCGCAGGATCTCGCGGCGGCGGAAGCGGCGCAGCGAGTTGAGCCAGTCGCGACGCGTCTGCTCCTGCGAGGCAATGACGGCGAGGTCTGCTGCAATTGCAGCCCGTGAACGCACGCTGCGCACTACTTCGTGCTCGGTTACCCAGTCCAGGAAGTCCGGATTCTGGATCAGCGTATCTGAAAGGAACTGGCTTCCGGCAAAGATGGCGATGAGGATGCGCAGCCGCTGCGGTTGCAGTTGCAGACAGCGGATGTGGTCCAGCGGATCCTCAATTGCCGCCATGAAGCGGTCCCAGTTGTTGAGCGCCATATCAGGATCGGGGCAGGAGCGCACTACGGTACGCGCCAGGATCGCCAGCTCGGCAAACAGAAACTGGCGCTCGCCGCTGCCGGCCATGCGGCGCCAGGCGTTGTAGCTGCGTTCGATATTTTGAAAGCCGCCTCGCTTCAGGATTGCGCGCTTGCGCTGGTCATCGATCTGCTCGCTGAGGATCAGGTCTGCAATGTTGCCTTCCACATCCGTTGGAACCGCATCACGGCCGAGCTCGCGTTCGACAAAGGCGCGTATTTCGGCCGAGCGCGCCTCGAACTCCATGTTGAGCTGCTCAGCCGGCGGCAGCGAGCCGCGGGTGCGATAGCCCATACGACGAGCGAGATGCAGGTACTCGGGGGAATCGAGCCGGGGCAGAAACAGGTCCTGCGCGTTGCCGCGCAACATGCGCAGGCCGTTGATCAGGTTGCGAAAGAAGCGGTATGCACCCACCAGGCGCTCGGCGTACTCCTGGTGCATCTTGCCGGCCTCCACCAGCGCTTCGAGGGCCAGATGGATTCGCGGTGTTCGCAGCGCACGGTTGGTACGGCCGTGGATCACCTGCAGAATCTGAACGCAGTATTCGAGATCAACCAGACCGCCGGGACTGAACTTGGCGTTCAGGCGTCCCGGCTCGCTCTTGTCCTGCAGCTGCAGCGCGCGCAGGCGCTTCAGTTCCTGCAGATCGATCGAGCCTCCGGTGTAGATCAACTGATTGCGGATGCTTTCAATGTGCCGGCCCAGCTCCAGATCACCACCGATGCGCCGCATGCGCACCAGGGCCAGCTTCTCAAGCGCCGCTGCCTCACGGCTGTAATACCTGGTGAACGATGACAGACTGACGGCTACCGGCCCGGACTTGCCGTGTGGGCGCAGACGCAGGTCGATGTGGAAAATCCCTTCGCGCTTGGCGTCTATCAGGGACACCGCATCCTGAAACAGGCGGTCAAAGAACTCTCGGTTGGAAATCGGCTCAGGACCATCGGTCTGGCCGTCATCCGAGTAGAGGAACATCAGCTCTATGTCGGAGGCGTAGCCCAGCGCCTCGCCGCCGAGTTTGCCCAGCCCCATGATGGCCCAGCTTGCCGGCAGTCCGGCAACCGCACGCGGGGTTCCGTAGCGCTCGACCGAATCCCGGCAGGCAATCTCTACCGCAGCGCAGACAATAGCTTCTGCGAGTGCGGTGAGACGCGAGCTGAGAAAAAAGAAATCCAGCTCGGGGCGCCGGATATGGTCCAGATCTATCAGGTAGTTCTGATTGTCCTTGAAATCGTTGAGCAGTGCGCGTTTCTGTGCGCGATCGGCGCCGCCGCTGAGTTTGCGCTGCAATGCTGTGGCCATCTGCTGCGGGTCGAGGCTTAAGAGCTCAGTTGCACCGGTCTGGTCGAGCATTGGAAGTACGCTTTCGTGCTGCAGCCGCAGGAAGTCCTCCCACAGGTAATCGCTTGCGCCAAGCAGACGGGAAAGATCCTGTAGCACCTTGGGGCTCGAGAGCAGCGAACCGATGCGTCCGCGCTGTGAGAGCTGGATGAAGTCCTGGATGAGTGTCTCGAAACGCTGCAGCGCACTGTACGGATCAGGGGCGTTGGGAAGGAAGTAGGTGAACTGCTTGGTGAACGCTACAGAGAGCCGCAGCTGATTGATGGCGGACTCATCGGTGACCGGCTTGCCCGCTGAATCCACAAAATCAAACTGGTCTTCAACGCGTCCGCCACGCGTGCGGATCTCGACGTGCTCAATAGACAGCCCGTGCAGCGCCAGCGCGTTACTCAGGGCGTAGAGAAAAAACAGGGTGTCTTCCGAGAGAATCTTCATTCGCGTGAACTCGGGATGCGAGGTGTCAAACTCCACGTCCACCGGAAACAGAATCCGCTCTGCCTGCAGTTCCATGTCCGACAGCGCCCGCACCACCAGTTCGGTCAATCGTTTTTTGGCCTGCTCCAGGCTTTCGACGCTGTTGGTGTGCAACAGCTGCATGAAGCTGCCGAGATGTTCGCGGAAGCGCTCCGCCCACTCCTGGCGCGGCTGCGCGGCGGTCCCGGTGAATGTATCAACGATAATGCGTCTGCAGTTGTCTGCAGTCAGTTCGCTGAAACGGCGGCGATGACGCTGGAGATAGCGCGTACGAGACTCCTGGTTGGGAAACGCACGGCGCAGCGCTTTCTCATCTATCTCCTGCTTCGGTTCCTCGCTGCGCGAGGTATAGACATCTCCCGAGACTATGTTGAATCCGGTTGCCGAGAGCAGCCCGGTGATAATCGAGAACTCCGCCGGATAGTCGTAAGCCACTATCGTGACACTGGTGAGCTCAGGATCGGACTCTGCGGCGCGTACCTCGATTGCAAACGGGGTCTGGTCACTGAGTTGCTGCTGCATCTGCCGATGCGCGTTCACCTGAGCCTCACTGCATTCGTTGAAATAGCGCGCCGGCATGCGTTCGAGCCATTGGTCCATACTGGGTACACTCTACCCGACAATCGGCCCATAGGAAAGAAGCTCGCATAGCAGAAAAGCCGCGTTCCCGCTCGGCGGCCGGCTATCTGCAACAGCGGCGCGACGGACTACCAGCCGCCGCGCCGCATCTGTTGCTGCGAGGTTGAGAGACGCTGAGAGCAGCGTGTCGCTTCGGCTCAGCCGATGGCGTCCGTGCCCTTCTCGCCGCTGCGGATTCGAACGCATTCTTCCAGCGGAATGATGAAGATCTTTCCATCACCGATTTCTCCGCTGCGGGCGCCGCGGATCAGCGCGTCAACGGTTGTCTGGACAAACGCGTCGTTGACCGCTATCTCGATCCGCGTCTTCTTCAACAGGTTGACCTCGATGTCCACACCGCGGTAGGACTCGGTGTAGCCCTTCTGCTGGCCGCAGCCGAGCGAGTTGGTGACCGACATCTTGTATACTTCGGCCTTGTAAAGCTCTTCTTTGACATCGTTCAGCTTATGCGGCTGGATGTAAGCGATTATCAGTTTCATATCGATCTCGTCCTCCCTTACATGTTGGTAAAAATCTGGAACCCAGGATAGGACTCCATTGCGTGTTCGCCGATATCGAGACCGATAAGCTCCTCGGTTTCACTGACGCGCAGTTTATTGACGGCTTTGAGAATACCGAAGAGAACCAGAGCGGTCACTACAACCCAGGCAAAGACCGCCAGGACACCGATGAGCTGAACCCCAAACTGAGCCATGCCGCCGCCGTAGAACAGGCCGACAACGTCGGGATCGTTGACGCCGGTGGCAAACAGTCCTACCGCCAACGTACCCCAGGCACCGCACACACCGTGCACCGAGACGGCACCGACTGGATCGTCAATGTGCAGCACTTTGTCGAAGAACTCCACCGAACCGACTACCAGTATACCGGCAAGCAACCCGATTACGATCGCGCCAAACGGGCTTATGACCCACGTTCCGGCAGTGATACCGACCAGGCCCGCAAGGGCCCCGTTGAGCGAGAAACTGGGGTCCGGATGCCCGAAAGCAATCCAGGAGGTCACCATCGCCGCTACTGCGCCGGCGGACGCCCCCAACGTGGTAGTGACAAAGACGTGTGCAATGTCCAGATCGGTTCCCGAGAGGGTGCTGCCGCCGTTAAAGCCGTACCAGCCAAACCACAGGATGAAGACGCCCAGCGCGGCCAGCGGCATGTTGTGGCCCGGAATCGCCTTGGGACGGATCTTTCCGTCGATCTTGACGTACTTGCCCTTCCTGGCTCCGAGCATGATGGCGCCGATCATTGCCGCCCACGCGCCTACCG
>SKLB01000175.1 GCA_007123465.1 Spirochaetales bacterium | reverse complement strand
TCGTCTTGTGGCCGTGGGCTGCGTCAGTCATAGACAGGTACTGAAATATTACTGCCAAATCTGTACTTGGCCAGCACTCAGACTATTCGCTCGCAAATATTCGGCATAATTCGATTAAATTGCCTGATGATTGGAAATCAAAGAGAAATATTGAACATTTATAGGAAAAAGTATCGGCATCTGCTTGACCATGGCCCTCTAAAACCTTAGGATTGGCGTCTAAGACTAGTGCTGGAGGAATTGTCCTATGACCAAGAAAACCGCTGCAGAGGTGATTGTAGATATTGTTCAACAACAGGGCGTGGATTATATCTTTGGTTTGCCCGGAGGCGCAGCCATCCCAATTTTTGATGCGCTGGTTGATTCGCCGGTTGAACTGGTTCTCACGCGCCACGAGCAGGGCGCCGTACACATGGCCGACGGTTTTGCCCGCGCAAGCGGTAAGCCCGGCGTAGCGCTTGTCACCTCGGGACCCGGAGCCACCAATACGGTTACCGGCCTGCTCACGGCGTTGATGGACTCGATACCGATGGTTGTCATCTGCGGACAACAGACAACATGGAATCTGGGGCTGGATGCGTTTCAGGAAGCCGACGTCTCCGGGATTTCGTTCCCGGTGGTCAAGCATTCTTACCTTATAAAAGACCCCCAGGACGTGCCTCGAATCGTGAGAGAGGCGTTCTATCTGTGCCAGTCCGGACGCCCCGGTCCGGTGTTGATCGATGTTCCCAAAGACGTATCGAGCGCGCTGATTGAGCCGGAGTTTGACGAGGACTATCATCTTCCCGGGTACAGCGTTCCCACCGATGGCGACCCAAAGGATATCGAGCAGGCCGCTCGTTTGCTGGAGAGGGCACGGCGGCCACTACTGCTGGTGGGACACGGAGCGGTTATCTCCGGTGCCGAAAAGGCCGTGACCCACCTGGCAGAAAAGATGCAGATTCCAGTGACAAACACTCTGCTCGGCAAGGGCTGCTTTCCCGAGACACACCCTCTCAGTCTGGGCATGCTCGGCATGCACGGAACCGCCTACGCAAACAAGGCGGTTGCTGCATGTGACTTGATCATGTCAATCGGGTCACGCTGGGATGATCGCATAACCGGCAAGACCGACGTGTTCTGCAAAGACGCGGCCAAGATCCACATCGACATAGACCAATCCGAGTTCAACAAGACCGTCCAGATGGATTGCACGGTCCTGGGTGATGCGCGCCGTGTTGTTGAGTCTCTGAACGCGCTGGTTAAACGCGGTGATACCGCTGACTGGCTGAAACAGGTCGCCAGATGGCGCAGACAGTATCCGCTGAAGTACAAGAAGGGCGGCAAGCTGCGCGCCGAGCATGTCATGGAGGAAATCCATCAGCAGACCGGCGGCAGCGCCTTTGTCACCACCGATGTGGGGCAGCATCAGATGTGGGCGGCACAATACATGCGTACCGACCAACGCTTCCACTGGATCTCTTCGGGAGGAGCCGGCACCATGGGTTTCGGATTTCCCGCAGCAATTGGCGCGCAGTTCGCCAATCCGGATGCAACCGTGATAACCGTTGTCGGTGACGGCGGATTTCAGATGACGCTGGCAGAGCTTTCTACCGCGGTGATTCACAAGCTGCCTATCAAGATTCTGGTTATCAATAACCGTTATCTGGGAATGGTGCGCCAGTGGCAGTCGCTGTTCTACGACAACCGGCTCTCGGGAGTGGATATGGTCGGCAACCCGAACTTTGTCAAGCTGGCGGAGAGTTACGGCGCAAAAGGGTTTCGCATCAAACGCAGCGCCGATGTAAAGCGGATCATCCGCTCGGCAGTTGAGTACAACGACGGTCCGTGTCTGATCGACGTGGAAGTCGAAAAAGAAGACAATGTCTACCCGATGATCCCGTCGGGGGCAACCTACGATCAGATGATCATCGAAGCACCAAAATTGAAACTGGGACAAGAGGCGCCCAGGTTGGAAAAACCGGTAGGGAGTACCTGATATGGCAACAGCAGTATCAAACAATGGCACGGCAAAGCAGGCGGCAGCAAACGGCAGCGGGGTGAAGACGGCGTTTCGCAAGCACACCCTGAGTTTACTGGTCAATAACAAGCCGGGAGTGCTGATTCGGATTGCGCTGGTGTTCGCGCGTCGCGCCTACAACATCGACAGCCTGGTAGTCTCTCCATCCAAAGATCCGAGCTTCTCAGTGATGAATATCGTTGCCTCCGGGGACGAGAAGGTTCTCGATCAGATTCTCAAACAACTCAACAAGCTGGTTGATGTTCTTCACGCCTCCGACCGTACCGGCCAGGACATCATCCAGCGCGAACTGGCGCTTTTCAAACTGCACTGCGAACAGGACGCGCGTTCGGACGTGCTGCAGCTGGCTCACGCTATGAACTGCGAAATTGTCGAAGTCAGTGAACACGTGACTATACTGCAGATGACCGGCGATACCGAGCGCCTTGACAGCGCACACCGTGTCTTTGAAAAATACGGCGTGGAAGAAATGATCCGCACCGGCAAGGTACTGATGGCCCGAGGTCAGGAAATCACGTCGTAAGGAGTACTCTCGATGTCCAAGAACCTTTTCAACAAAGTGTGGGACCTGCACAAAGTGACAAAGCTTGACTCCGGCCAGGATCAGCTGTTTATTGGACTGCACATGATCCACGAGGTAACCTCGCCACAGGCGTTTCAGATGATCCGCGAGCGCGGTCTGACCGTGCTCTACCCCAACCGGACCTTCGCTACGGTAGACCACATCGTCCCGACAGCGGACCAGCAGCGCCCGTTTGCGGATGAACTGGCCGAGGAGATGATGCGCGCGATCGAGAAGAACACCGCGGAATACGGTATCGAGTTTTTTGGACTGCATACCGATTACCAGGGAATCGTGCACATCATCGGTCCGGAGTTAGGCATTACGCAACCGGGCATGACTATTGCCTGCGGTGACTCGCATACATCAACTCACGGTGCATTTGGAGCTATCGCATTCGGCATCGGCACCTCGCAGATCCGTGACGTGCTGGCAACCCAGTGCATGGCAATAAGTCGACCCAAAGTGCGCAAGATTGAGGTCACCGGCCAGCTGGCGCGGGGCGTTTACGCCAAGGATATCATTCTCAAAATCATCGCCGACCTCGGAGTGAACGGCGGACTCGGTCACGCCTACGAGTACAGCGGCGAAACCATCCATAACCTTTCGATGGAAGGCCGCATGACCATCTGCAATATGAGCATCGAGGGCGGCGCGCGTGTGGGTTACGTCAACCCGGACCAGAAGACGTTCGATTACCTCCAGGGGCGCCGTTACGCGCCGCAGGGAGACGCCTTCGATGAGGCGGTTGATTTCTGGAACAGCATCGCTTCGGGGCCCGATGCGCAGTACGATGACGTCTTTCACCTGGATGCCAACACCCTTGAGCCGATGGTCACCTGGGGCATTAACCCTGGCCAGGCTATCCGGGTCAGTGAGCAAACCCCGCCAATCTCGTCGCTCAAACCCGAACACCGCGAAGTAGCAGAAAAAGCGTACGCCCATATGGATTTTGCGGAAGGCGATACCGTCAAGGGCAAGAAGATCAACGTTGCGTTCCTGGGTTCGTGCACAAACGCCCGTATCAGTGACCTGCGTGAGGCAGCCGCGCTGGTCAAGGGCAAGCGCGTTCACGCGGATGTCAAGGCGTTTGTGGTGCCCGGCTCCAAACAGGTAGCCAGACAAGCCGAAGAGGAAGGGTTGGCCAGAGTCTTTGCCGACGCCGGTTTCCAGTGGCGCGGCGCGGGTTGCTCGATGTGCCTGGCAATGAACCCTGACAAGCTGCAGGGGCGCGAGATCTGCGCAAGCTCTTCCAACCGAAATTTTGTGGGCCGTCAGGGCTCACCCACCGGACGCACGCTGTTGATGAGCCCTGCGATGGTTGCCGCGGCAGCCATCTCCGGTGAAGTAGTAGATGTTCGCGAGTTTATGCGCGAACCGGTCGCGGTCTGAGAGAACTCCAGGGAGCAAGCACAATGATGGTATCAGAGACGACAAACCCGGCGGTAACCAGCATCACCGGCCGCGGAATTCCGATTCGTGGCAATGATATAGACACCGATCAGATCATTCCGGCGCGCTACATGAAGGTGGTGACCTTTGAAGGACTGGGTCAGTACGCGTTCTACGATGTCCGTTTCAATGAAGACGGCAGCGAGAAGCCTCATCCGTTCAACGAATCCCGCTACCAGGGTGCCGGCATCCTGCTGGTCAACCGCAACTTCGGCTGCGGTTCATCGCGCGAGCACGCGCCTCAGGCGCTGCAGAAGGCCGGCATTCAGGCGGTTGT
>SKLB01000311.1 GCA_007123465.1 Spirochaetales bacterium | reverse complement strand
GTTGCCAGAACTCCCGCCGACGCTTGGACAATTCGGCGTGAAGCTGTCGCTGGTAGTCACGAATTTCCTGAAAAACGATGTCAGCCAGAGTGAGATTCGCGTTCAGCGCGGCCAGCTTGCGCTGCAGCGGCTCATCGAAGGGCGTGAATTCGCTCTTGTAGATGAGTTCATGCTCGACTTCGGCCCACGCGTCCTGCAGATTGGTGCGCAGCTGTATCTCGACTATCAGGTCTTCGTCGAGATGAAAGCTCTCCTCGATATCCTCGGGCAGCTCGATCAGCACGTGCGTGGACTCGTAGCCAAACTCGCGGCTGGAAAAGTGAGCCCCCTTGCGCTCCACCTCTACCACACGGAACTCCTGCTGCATATGCTGTTCGATCTCTTTGAGGTCGGACATGAACGGACAGACCACGCGAATGCCGAGCAGGTCTGTCAACTGCAGCTTGCGTTGCTGCAGCCCGTTCTGCTTCATACGTCTCAGGACCTTATCGTAGTAACTGTCAAAACCCTTTACACGATACTTTATGGTTGGTGTTAGTCCGACACGACCCAGCGATGCGCGCAAACGGCGCTGTACCTCGTGTAATGCCTTGGAATACACATCGTAACGCAGTTGATATTTCTGCTTGAGCTCGGTACGGCTGGCCGGAGGAATATCTACCCACGTCATGACACTGATGCTCCCGCTGTAGTGGATTCTCGATCAGCTTTCACTATATCATGGTCCTCGTGATCGCGAAACCGAGAGTTCATGTTGTCGAGCTGTCCTTCCTGCTGATCCTGATCGGGTTCACGTGGGCGTTCTACCGCGTGATGGCGCCGTTTGTGTTGAATATCTTCCTGGCGGTGGTCTTTGCCAATATCTGCTGGAAACCGTACGTCCGTCTGAGATCCGCGTTGAACAACCATGCTGTTCCGGCAGCCGTTATCACGGTGGTAGCGGCCTTCTTCCTGGTGGCTATTCCGCTCAGCATGATTGGGCTGCTGATCTACCACGAAGCGGTTGAGGGCTACGCCAGGCTGCAGGAGATGTGGCCGGCGATCAACAACGGTTTCGACGAGATAGATGTGCGCCACTGGCTGCAGCGTTTGCCGCTGGTGGGAGCTCTGCTGGAAGACGGACCCACAATCGAGCTGGGGGAGATTCTTCGGGGAGCTTTTGAGTTCAGTTCCGGTTTTGTGGTTGAGATGTCACGGCGCTCGTTTGTCAGCATCGCCGCGGCGCTGGTCAACTCGGTGCTGATACTGTTCCTGATGTTCTTCCTGCTGCTCGACGGGGAACGCATCGTTCAGCGCCTCTATGCGGCTATCCCTCTGCCTGACAGTTATCTGCACCAGTTGGCCGGCGAGACGCTGCACACCACCGCCGCCACGCTGATCAGCACCGTCTTCATCGGTATGATCGAAGGGGCCTACGGGGCAATCCTGTTCTGGATCTTTGGACTGCCCTCACCCATGCTGTGGGGTGTTGTGATCATGATTCTGTCGATGGTTCCGCTTATCGGCTCCAACCTGATTCTGACCCCGGCTGGAATTATACTGATGCTGTCGGGCAATGTAGTGGCTGGTCTGGTGCTGGCGCTGCTTGGCTACGCCGGAGCGGCGCTGACCCAAAACCTCATCCGTCCCAAGCTGCTCGGCGACCGCACCGGCATGCATCCGGCGCTGGTCCTGCTGTCAACTATTGGCGGCATCGCCTGGCTGGGCCTGATAGGATTCCTGATCGGACCGCTGATCGCAGCGCTGTTCACTGCCGTATGGAGCCAGTTTGTACGCTTCTACCACAGCCAGTACGCCGGCAAAGACCGCAGCACTGAACGATCATCACGCCGGCCGCGATTCATTGCGCCCCCCCGCTGTGCTCGGCGGCAGGTCCGGCAGGCGGCCGTAGCTGGAGAACATGCGCAATCGAGGTATCGGCAAGTTCAATAGCGTGTAGTTGCGCATCAACTATCCGGCCGGATCGCAGCCTGACACGCAGAGCGCTCTCAATACTGTCTGCCGATCCAGCGCGGCCGCGTATGCGGCGGCGCACGCTTTCAACGTCCGCGGTCCGCAGATGGCGGTCAAGGGCGGTGCCGAGTAGTGCATTGCGGCGCCCGCCGAGCAGGCCCGCGGCAACTCGGCTGCAGAAAACAATCCGAAGGTTTGGATCAAGCAACAGCAGTGCGTCATCGATGAGATCGCTCAGTTGCGGCAAGCCCCGCACTGCTGTTTCGGGGACAAAAGTCGAGCCTCGCGGTTCGCCGGCGTCGATGGTCAGAACCTGTTGTACCACAGCTTCGTGGCCGAGCGCCAGCTGCAGCAAAGTGCCGTGATAGGCGGTGAAGCTGTCTGAATCGTGTCGACAGACAAATCGCTGCAGCGTCTCGCACAGTGTCACACGATCGAACTGGTCCAGAAACGGTTGCAGACCGTACTTGGGCAGCGTCTCCGCAAAGAACAGCGTAAGGATGGAAACATTGCGTGAAGCACTCACGCGGCGCAGCTGTCGGGCAACCCGCGTCAAGTCGGCTGCAGAACCAATCTGCGCTGCAATAAACTGCATGTCCAATACAAGCCGGGCCGGCGCTACACCGCTGCGCTGCTGAGCACTGTCCAGTTCGCGCTCTAGCGCGGTAATGAACGGCTGGGCGCGCAGAATCTCGCCCGGTTTCGCCAATTCTTCAACTACTACCGGATACAGTTGCGTGCGCGACTGCCGACCCCCCGAGTAGTGCAGCACAGAATCAACCAGCGATACCATCCCTTCATCAGCCACTATGACCGGGCAATCGGTATCGGAATCCGACGGCAGCAGGAAGGAAAGAATCTTCAACAGGCGTTCGTGTTTGGTCTTGTAGATATAGAGTACGTTGCACCCGCCGTCGATGGAGGCGGGCGCATCCTGGATGGGCAGCTTCACTCCATAAAATATACGTCATTCGGACGAATTTGCAAATTCTGGCTTTCGTCGGCGGCGGGCGCTGACTCAACCAAAGAGCTCACCGCCGGCGTGGTTCAACGCGAGTCGGGCGGCAGGCGCTCTTCGAGCCGTTCTACACGCCGCTGCAGATCGAGCATCTGCTCATCGAAGCGATCCGCCGGCCGCCGCTTGATCCAAACCCGCAGCAGTACCAGCGCAACGAGTCCCGCCGTCAGAATGATCAACAGCGGCATGAGCCGCGATAACAGTTCGTCAAGACTGCGCAGTAGCATGTAGAAATCGTAGCTGCTCATGTCGATTCGCTTTCCAGAGCGGCGGCTTTGGCTTCTACCTCCAGACGGCGCGTCTCGGCATAATCGATCAACGCCCGGCGGAGCGCAGGATCAGCTACAGCCAGAATCCGCGCCGCGAGCAAACCGGCATTCTGTGCGTTATTGATTGCCACCGTTGCAACCGGGATGCCGCGCGGCATCTGCACAATCGATAGCAATGAGTCCAGTCCGTCAAGCGATGCAGCGCGCACCGGGACTCCGATGACCGGAAGCCAGGTCAGCGCAGCCACCATCCCCGGCAGATGCGCAGCTCCACCGGCTCCGGCGATAATCACGCGGATCCCGCGCTCTGCGGCGTGCTGGCCATACTCAAACATGCGCCGCGGCGTGCGATGCGCCGAGACGATCGTCACTTCGCTGCTGACACCCAGTTCGGTCAGGATTTCGACTGCCGACTTCATCACCGGAAGATCGGAATCGCTTCCCATGATTACCGCAACCCGCGGCACAGCCGCGCGGTCATGTGACATACTCGCCTCCTCGGATTGTCAGCAGCGATGCAGCGCTTTGTGCGCGTTGCATCGCTCTGCCGGCGTCGCGCGCCACCGCGGTAATATGTCCCATCTTGCGCCCGCCAACGCACTGCCGCTTGCCGTAAAGATGCAGCGACACCCCCGGTACCGCCAACGCTTCGGCGCTTCCCTCTACTACCGTAGCCCCGATGCAGCCCGATTTGCCCAACAGGTTCACCATAACAGCGGGCGCCAACGCCTCTGAGCTGCCGAGCGGAAAGCCGAGCACAGCGCGCAAGTGCTGCTCAAACTGACTGGTGACGCACGCCTCTATAGTGTAGTGACCGCTGTTGTGCGGCCGTGGCGCAATCTCGTTCAGCAGCATGCGACCGTCTCGCGCCAGAAAGAGCTCAACACCGTGCACTCCCACCCCGCCGAGCGTCTCTACCGCAGTTTCGGCAATACGGACGGCCTCGGCGGCAAGACCTGGATCGAGTTCCGCCGGCGCAACTACGTGGGTACAGATGTTGGACCGCGTGTCGAATATCATCTCAACCGGCTGATACGACACTACCGCTCCGCCGGCGCTGCGGACTACCAGCACCGCCAGCTCGCGTTCAATCTCGACCAGCTCTTCCAGCAGCGACGGCCGGTCGATCCGCGGTTCCGTACTGCTACGCAGCACCGCAACGCCGCGCCCGTCGTATCCGCCGCGGCGTGCCTTCTGCACAGCCGGCAGCCCGAAGTCCACCAGAGCAGCTTCATCGTGCGCTGAGAACTCGCAGTAGCGCGGCCCCGGCAGCCCGGCCTCCTCAAACAACCGGCGCTGCGCCAGCTTATCCTGCACCAGCGCCAACACTCGCGCATCCGGTACCAGCCGGTGGCCGGCGCGCTGCAGCCGCTGTAGCGCAGCAGCATCGATGTGCTCGATTTCGTAGGTGATAACCTCGCTGCACGCTACAAGAGCGGCAATTGCGTCCGGATCGTCAAACGAGCCGCAGATAAACCGATCAGCCAGCGGTGCACACGGTGCGTCAGCGGCCGGATCAAGGACTGCAACCGAGATGTCCATGCGCCGCGCCTCGGCAATAAGCATCTTGCCGAGCTGTCCACCACCGAGCACTCCGAGCTGATACGGCTTCATACTAGTACCTGGCCGGGATAACACAGACCTTGTCCAAACGCCGCGGCCGGACCATCGCGGGTCAGACGCTTTCAGAGAATAGCCGATCCAGTTCAGTCCTGAGCTGCTGCAGAACTTCCTCGTACTGTTGCTGCAGCCGCCCCATATGCTGCTGCAGAGCCGAGGCAAACTCGGGATCCTGCGACGGATCGACCTTGACGCGATGCCCGAACTGTCGCGCGAGCTCCTCTTCGCGCTGACGCAGGCGATCTGAGAAACTGGCGCGCAGCTGTTCGATCAGGTGCTGACGGTTTTCAAGGTACTGCTTCAACAGCTGGCGTGTCTGTTCAAACAGATGACTCAGCGAGCTCTTATCCTTGATAACAAAACCCAGCCCACGCTCCAGCGTATCTATCTTGGCGAGATCGGCTTCACTGTTGGGCAGCGAGAGGTTGGCCATGATCACCTGGTAGAAGCCCTCTTTGACCCACTTCTGCTGCTCAGCACCGTACTGCTTGAGTTCTTTACGGATGTCTAATCCGGGATTCTCATTCAGGCGCGAGACCAGGCGCTTGCCGTGCTGCCTCATCTCGTGGGCCTCCAGGCTCTTCTTGTCGCTCTGTACATCCTGGGTCTTTTCCAATGCAAGTTCCAAAGCACTCTTTATCTGGCTCACGGGTTCCTCCAGCTGTGTGTTAATCCGGTGGATCTATCATAGCAGAAAACCCGCTGTAACGGAAGAAGCGCGCGGCTGGTGACGTATCAGCGTTGGGCCGTTGACCTTAGTCGAGGCCCAACAATATACTTTGATACTTTCTGGAGGCATCAGATTGAAGAACGAACAAGAGCGCGCAGAAGTCGAATCAGCCGAACTGGAAGTGGGCGGCAAACCAATGCGGCTGATGCTGGAAGAGCCTACAGCAGGTGACCGAGGGATCAACATTAGCCGGCTTCGCAGCGAAACCGGACTGGTGACCTATGATCCGGGCCTGGCGAATACCGCGTCCTGCCGCAGCGCAATCACCTATCTGGACGGTGAGAACGGCGTTCTGATGCACCGCGGTTACGCAATCGAAGATCTGGCTGCTAACTGTGTCTTTCTGGAAGTTGCGCTGCTACTGATCACCGGGACACTGCCGAACCGAGACGAACGCAGGCACTTCACGCAGCTGATGAATAAGAACTCAATGCTGCACGAAGGCATGATCCAGTTCTTCGACAACTACCCTGAGAACTCGCACCCGATGGCGATATTATCGGCCATGGTGGTTTCGCTGTCGTCGTTCTATCCGGAGATCGCGCGACTGAACGGAGACATGCCGCTGGATGAAACCGTCACCAACCTGTTGTCAAAAATGCGCACTATCGCTGCGTTCAGCTACAAGAAATCAATCGGTGAACCGTTTGTCTATCCCAGTCACAAGCTGTATTACTGCGAGAATTTCCTCAACATGATGTTTTCCTCGCCGGTGGCGGATTACCAGATCGATCCGGTAGTCGAGGCAACCCTCAACAAGTTTCTTATTCTGCACGCCGACCACGAGCAGAACGCTTCAACCACCGTAGTGCGCGGCGTCGGCAGCTCGGGCACCAACCTCTACGCCTCGGTGGCAGCCGGTATATCGTCGCTCTGGGGCCCCCTGCACGGCGGCGCTAACCAGGCCGTCATCGGTATGCTGGAGGATATTCGTGATTCGGGCAAGACTATCGCACAGGTGGTCCTGCAGGCCAAAGACCGCACCAACCCCTTCCGCCTGATGGGATTCGGCCATCGGGTATACAAGACGTACGATCCGCGAGCGCGGATCGCCAAGCAGACCTGCCGTGATCTGCTGACGCACCTGGGAGTCAGCAGCGATCCGCTGCTGGATATTGCGATGGAGCTCGAGGAAACCGCCCTGGCCGATGATTACTTCCGCGAGAAGCGGCTCTACCCTAACGTGGACTTCTACACTGGAATAACATATCGGGCGATGGGAATCCCTACCAATATGTTTACCGTGATGTTTGCTCTCGGGCGGCTGCCGGGCTGGATTGCGCACTGGTTGGAGATGCACAACGATCCCGAGCAGAAGCTTGTCAGGCCGCGCCAGATATACGTGGGCCAGAAGCCACGTCCGTTTGTGCCGATCGAAGAACGCGGCTAGCCGGCTGTAAGGCCGCACTTGCGGGATTGTCGATCTCCATCCATAATAGCTTCCAACAAAGCAATCCTGAAGGAGTCAATCACAATGAACGCAAAAACCACCCTACGGCTGACAGCCGTAAGCGCGGTGCTGGCTGCTGTGCTGCTGGTGGCAGCCTGTGGCGCGCCGGCAGAGCTGGCCGACGAAGAGATGGGTGACCCGGTGCCCAACCTGGTTATCCTGAGCTCTCTGCCCGAGTCCAACCTGGTCAACTACGAGATGGCCCAGGAACTGGCCGACGAGCTGGCGCAGATCGGCGTCACTATGGAAGCGCGCCCGACCGATTTCTCGGTCTTGCTGGATGTGATCTACGGTGAAGACATGGACTACGACGCCTATACTATTGGCTGGTCGGGCCGCGTCGAGCGCCTCGATCCGGACATGTTCATCCATTCGATCAACCATTCGTCAAACGCGGTAGCCGGTGCCAATAACACCAGCCGCTACGTCAACCCCGAGTTCGACGAACTCGCCGATGCGCAGCGGCGCGAAATGGATATCGAGGCGCGGCGCGAGATCGTGTGGCAAGCGCAACGCATCCTGGCCGAGGACATCCCGCGCGTCACCCTCTATTCCCGCGCCAATGTCCAGACCTACGACCGTACCCGGTTCAGCAACATGGTCAACATGTCGGGTGAAGGCCTGTTCAATGAATGGAGCCCGATGGTGATGGAGCCGGTTTCGGATGACTACACCGTCCCGATTGTTGCCAGTAACGTCAACATCACCAACCTCAATCCGTTTGCCGCGCGTAGCGTCTACGACTGGCGCAACCTGCGTCTGATTTATGACAAACTGGTGCGCCTGAGCCCCGAGGTTGAACCGCGCCCCTGGGCTGCAACCGGATGGCAGATCGTTGACGACACTACGATCGACGTCGAACTGCGCGAGGGCATGAGCTTTCACGATGGTCGGCCGGTAACGGTCGAGGACGTGGTCTGGAGCTACCAGACCTGGATGGACCTGCCGGAGAGCTACTTTGCATCGTTTACCAATCCGATTGCATCGGTAGAGGATGTCGGTAACAACACCATCCGCTTCGTGCTCGAAGAGCCCTACGCTCCGTTCATTACCACTACTCTGACCCAGATCCCGATTCTGCCCAGGCACATCTGGCAGGACGTGGGAGATGTCACTCAGTACGCCAACGAGACCCCTGTCGGCAGCGGCCCGTTCCAGTTTGTACGTTTTCGCACCGGTGAGGAACTTGTCACCGAACGTTTCGATGATTACTTTGAACCACCCAAGATCGAGGGCTACATCTTCAAGATCTACGCCTCGCCCGAAGGTGTGCTGACCGACCTCGAACTGGCAAACGTGGATGTAATTTCCTACGATCTGATCCCGGCGCACATCAACCAGATCAAGGACAACGAGGGCGGACGCTTTGACCACCTCGAGCTGACTGAGGCCCAGGACATCGGGTTCTTCTACATCGGCATGAACAATAATCGTCCCCCGTTCGACAACAAGGCCTTTCGTGTCGCAATAGCGCACCTGGTTGACTACGACTACGCGTTGGACGTGCTGCTGGACGGTTACGGCAGCCGCGGTGGCGGTGGGCTGGTAATCAACGCCGCCAATGAATTCTGGCACAACCCTGAAGTGCCGATTTACGACACCTACGACCCCGAGCACGCACGCGAGATTCTCGAAGAAGCCGGCTTCACCTGGGACAGCCAAGGGCGCCTGCGCCTGCCGCGCGGCTGAATTGCAGCACATCGCCTGATTTGATCTGACCTGATAGAGGGCCGGCACCCGGCTGGCCCTCGTATTCGTCGACAGAGGAGTTTCTGTGCCGTGTTAGCCTATATCGTAAAGCGGCTTCTGATTATGATCGTGATGCTGCTGCTGGTAGCCACGATGATCTTTCTCATGTTCCGTACGATGCCCGGAGATCCAACCGCCAGCATGGTTGATCCGTCGATACCGCGCGAAGCTCGTCAGGCGCTGCTCGAACGGTACGGCCTTCATGAAAGTCTGTGGATCCAGTACCGGATTTTCATGAGGGACCTGGTCCAACTGGATTTTGGCAACTCATACTTCTACAACCGCACCGTGCTGCGCGTGATTGGCGATCGCCTGCCGGCAACGCTGATCCTTATGCTCACTGCGATGCTGTTTGCCTACACGTTCGGCGTTCTGTGGGGCGCCTGGATGGCGTGGAACCGCGGCTCCAGGCTGGAATCGGTCGGGGTTACCTTCAGCCTGGTGTTCCGGTCGGCACCAACGTTCTGGGTCGGATTGATGGCAATTATGCTCTTTTCGGTGACTCTGGGCTGGTTCCCAGCCCAGGGCATGCGCACTACCGGATACGTTGGCGACAGCTTTGCCGAGGTGTTCCTGAACCATGATTTTGTGCGCCACCTGATCCTGCCGGCTTTTGTTGCCGGTCTCTACTTTCTGGCTACACCGCTTCTGATCATGCGCAATAGCATGCTGGAGGTGATGTCCGAGGACTACATCGAAATGGCACGCGCCAAGGGGCTGCGCGACCGTCGCGTGCTCTACAAGCACGCGGCGCGCAACGCGCTGCTTCCTGTGGTAACCGCGGGAGCCTTGTTCATTGGTGCTGCCATCGGAGGGCAGGTGTTGATCGAAGTTGTCTTCAGCTGGCCCGGCCTGGGACGCGAGATTGTTCAAGCGGTGACGCGTTCTGATTATCCGCTGGCGCAGGGTATCTTCATCATAATCTCCGCATTGGTGATGTTCATGAATCTGGTAGCGGACGTCCTATACGCCTTGCTCGATCCACGAATCGCGTACCGATGAAGGATGAAGCGCGTATGAACGCAAGGTCGCGACGTTCGGGCAACAGGCAGAGCCTGTTCAATATCTTCTGGTCCAATCTCAAGCGTGACCGGTTGGCACTGTTCGGGGTAATACTGCTGCTCTTTTTTGTGTTTGTCGGCGTATTTGCCGAAAGCCTGGCCCCGCACGGACCACGCGACCGGCACTATGACGCCGAAGGTACTATCCGGCGGCTGGAACAGCCGTCGTGGCAGTATCCGTTTGGTACCACCGACGTAGGCCGCGATATTTTCAGCCAGGTGATCCTGGGAACCCGTACGGCATTGACGGTAGGTTTCCTGGCTGCGCTGCTGGTTACGCTGGTTGGATCGGTAATCGGCATCATTGCCGGTTATTTTGGCGGTTGGATCGACACCGTGCTGATGCGGATAGTCGACTTCTTCTACGCGATACCGTTCATACCGTTTGTCATCGTGCTGTCGGCAATTCTGCAACCGAGCATGTGGAACATCATTCTGGCGGTCTCGCTGCTGTCGTGGCGGACCGTTGCGCGCATCGTGCGGTCGCAGGTTCTCTCGATTGCACAGCGCCCCTACATCAAGGCGGCCCGGGTTGCCGGCGCCGGGCACTTGCGTATCATGGCGCGCTATATTCTGCCGAATGTCATTCCGTTGGTGCTGCTGGAAATGGCGTTCATGGTGAACTGGGCGATCATGGCCGAGGCCAGCGTTGCCTTCCTCGGTTTTGGCGATCCACGCGTGACCAGTTGGGGACAGATCCTGCATATCAACTTCGTCTCGGGCTACTCGCGGTTGGCGTGGTGGTGGACCGCACCACCGGGGCTCGCCATCGTGCTGCTGCTATTGTCGATCTTCTTTGTAGCGCGGTCGTTGGAGGCCGTTGTAGATCCCCGGCTGAGAAAGCGATAAGAAGAGAAAAACCATGCTGGAAGTGCAGAATCTTAGTATCGAATACACTACCGAAGACGGTGTTCTTAAGGCCGTTGACGATGTCTCTTTCAACCTCGATCGTGGCGAAAGCCTCGGTATTGTCGGTGAGTCGGGGTGTGGCAAGACCACCGTGGCCAAGGCGCTACTGCGGCTGCTGCCCGAAAACGGCGCTATTTCCGGCGGCAGCGTACTGTTCCACGGTGAGGACCTGGTGAACAAGAGTCCCGACGAAATGCGCCGCATCCGGCACAGAAAGATCGCGCTGGTGTCGCAGAGCGCGATGAACTCTCTCAACCCGGTGTACAGCGTCGGCCACCAGATCAGGGAAGGAATCCTGGCGCATTCGGACATCGGCCGGCAGGCGGCGAATGCGCGCTGTGTAGAAGTCTTCGGCATGGTGGGACTGGAAGAAAAACGCCTGTCGAGCTATCCGCACCAGCTCTCCGGTGGCATGAAGCAGCGTGCGATCATCGCTATGGCGCTCTCACTGGAGCCCGATATCATCGTGGCCGATGAGCCGACAACCGCGCTGGACGTGGTGGTACAGGGCCGCATCCTGCAGCGCATCCGCGCCATCCAGAAGCAGATCTCCACTTCCATGATCTTCATCACCCACGATATCTCGGTAGTAAGCGAGATCTGCGAGACAATCATTGTAATGTACGGCGGTAAGATCATGGAGCAGGCCGATAGCGCGAGCTTCTTTCGCGCGCCGTACCACCCGTATTCGCTGGGACTGCAGAACGCCTTCCCGAGCATCACCGACACTGCCGGTGAAGAGCTGGTCTCAATCCCGGGGACACCACCCAACCTGATGCAGCAACAACCAGGCTGCCGTTTCCGGGAGCGTTGCCCGTTTGCCACCGACCAATGCCGCAGCCAGACCCCGCCGCTGGTAAAGGTCAAATCGAACCATCACGCGGCCTGCTGGTATACCGACCAGGTCGATGATTTCCGCACCCGGGCGCGCGACCGCGATACGTGGGAGGCCGTCCGCACGCGGATCGAACAGCAGGAGGCTCCGCAGCAATGAGTGAAGGACCATTGATAAGAGTTGAGAAGCTGACCAAGTATTATCCGGTGCGCCGCAGGCTACGCCGGCTGTTTGACCGAGAGCAGCACTATGTGCGCGCGGTTGACGATATCTCGCTGGAGATCGAGCGCGGCGAGATCCTGGGGCTGGCCGGCGAGAGCGGATCGGGCAAAACTACCACCGGTGAGATCATTGTGCGTCTGCAGGAGGCCACGTCAGGCGTCATTGTGCTCGACGGCCACCCGCTGGAGGCGGATACCCGCGCCGACCGCAAGCGCTTCCGGCGTGAGGTGCAGATGATCTTTCAGGATCCCTACGAGACGCTCAACCCACGATTCAACGTTTTTGAAACCATAGCTGAACCGCTGAGAATTCACGGAGTGCGCCACAAGTCCGAGATCGCGCGCCGCGTCACAGAATGCCTTGAGATTGCCGAACTCAAGCCGGCGGCGAGCTACCTGCACCGCTTTCCGCACGAACTCTCGGGAGGCCAGCGGCAACGTGTTGCCATAGCGCGCGGTATTGTGCTGGAGCCAAAGGTGCTGATTGCAGACGAGCCGGTATCGATGCTCGACGTCTCAATCCGTGCCGATATCCTCAATCTGCTGAAACGGCTGCGCCGGCGTATGGGTCTGACCATGATCTACGTCTCACACGATCTGGCAACCATCAAGTATCTTTGTGACCGTATCGCAGTGATGTACCTGGGAAAGATCGTAGAGATTGGCCCAGCCGATGAAGTCATTGCACACCCGCAGCATCCGTACACCCGGGTGTTGGTGAGTTCGGTCCCGGTGGCCGACCCTGACTATGTGCGCGAAGAAGTCAGCGTTGATGACGCTCCGCCGGATCAGATCAACCTTCCAGAGGGATGCCGTTTCACGCCGCGCTGTCCGTTTGCGCAGAGCGATTGTTCCGGCTGCGACCACCGGCTGCTGGAACGCCGGCCGAAGCAGTTCAGCGCCTGCATCTATGCCGAATCCGAGCTCAAACCACGCTCGATTCCGTGATGGCGATGATTGACCTGCTCTGGCCACCAGAGGCTCTACCTCAAGAACCGATCCTGCTGCCGGAGGACTCCGTCATCGATCTGGGACTGCGCGAGCTGGCGCGCGCGATGTCGGCTGACGGCGGCGGGGCTGAATTGGCGCTGGATGTACTGCGTAACCCTCTGCGTGATGCTGCGGTAATCGACTACCGCCGACAGATCCTGTTTGACCTTTTTGACAATCCTGCCGTCTGTGACTCGCTGCGCGAGACCGTTGAGCCGATGCGCGAGCTTACCTCCTTTGCACGCGCTGCCGGAGAGTCGGACAGCCCGCTGCTGCAGGCGATCTGGCGCCTCGGTGAGCTCGAGCTTTACGTTGAGTGCACCGGACAGCTGCAGCGGACACTGCGCAGCCTGCACAGCAGCAGTGCGCTGTCCACCCTGTCCGCCGAGCTGACTGAGCGGGTCAACTCGGCGGAGTTCGGTGAGCTGCGGGCGGAACTTCCGAGCATGCGGTCCGCGCTGCAGAAACGCCGCAGCGTCACGGTTGGCATCAACCTCGATGAACGCCTGCGGCCGGTAGAGGCTGCGCTCCTGTCAATCAACGAACGGCCATTCAGGGACAACACTCTGATGGGAAGCCTGCTCGGTCGCAGTTCGGAGTATCTCAGCGCAACGCCGTTACACCGCTCGCCTTCGGCGGCGGCGCTCAATTATCCGCCGGGGAGCAAGATGCCGCTGGCGCCGTTGTTTCGCGATATCGAGAAACTGCTGCGGGACGTGGCGCGCCCGCTGCAGCGCGGCCTGGAGCGTTACCTGCAGGCCAACACGTCGCTGTTGCGCTCGCTGGAACCGCAGCTGCGTTTCTACATCGGTGCAGTCAACCTGATGCAGCGTCTGCAACGGGCGGGGTTTGAGATCAGCGCGCCCGAAGTTGCCGCGGCAGAGGAGCGCTGTCTTCATGCCCGCGGTGCGTACAATCTGCATCTGGCGCTACGCGCCACGGAAACCAGCCACCAGCCGAGCACAACCGTAGTCAGCAACGATATTCAGTTTGACCGCGATCACCGGATCCAGGTTCTCACCGGCCCCAATCACGGAGGCAAGACTACCTACGTACAGGCCACCGGCATTATCCAGGTGCTGGCGCAAGCCGGCCTGTTTGTACCGGCCGGACAGACGCGGATCAGTCCCGCAGACGGGATCTGGACGCACTTTCCGGTGCGCGAGACCACCGGCGAGCCCACCGGCCGCTTTGCAGAGGAGCTGCAGCGTCTATCCTCGATTATAGAGCAGGTGACCCCGCACAGCCTGATACTGTGCAACGAGTCACTGTCGGGGACCGGGCCAATGGAGGCAGCAGGAATCGCCGAGGAGCTGCTGCGCGCGTTGCGTCAGTTGGGCGTCCGTACGCTCTTTGCGACTCACCTGCACGATCTGGCTGCGCGCTGCGAACAGATCAACGCCGCGGCCGGGGCAGACGCCGGCGCTGACAACCGCGGCGACCGCGTAGTAAGCCTGCGCGCTGAAGTTGAGAACGATGACGAGCACGGCGGCCGCCGCACCTACCGAATCCGGTTTGCCCCACCGTACGGCAGCAGTTACGCGCACGACGTCGCCCGCGGTTACGGATTGAGCTTCGAACAGATAGTGGCACGGTTCCGCAAACGGGGCATCGACCCGCGCAGCTGAGCCACGATCCCCGGCTCAGATCCCCAGTCCGCGGTGCGAGCCGTCACGCACCCGGTTGATCAGTTCCAGGACACGCTGGGCATCGTCTGTTAGACCGAGTTCACGGTAGATTGATAATGCCCGGCGATAGGCTTCGAGCGCGTCCTCTTCGCGGCCCTCAGCGTAGCGTATGGCGGCACTAATAGTGTGCGCCTGGGCCAGGCGCCGATAAGACTGGCTGCCTTCCAGGTGACGCTTGGCCTGCTCCACGATCACTTGCGCTTCAGGGAGGCGGTTGAGCGTGAGCAGAGCGCGCGCCAGCTCGGTACCCGCCATTCCGGCACCCGAGAATGAAC
>SKLB01000104.1 GCA_007123465.1 Spirochaetales bacterium | reverse complement strand
GGTCTATCAGGCCGGTGTCCAGGTCACCGGTGGCGCCAACGTCCAGAAATACCGCGCCCTGGCCTTCGGCAAAGCGGCCCCAACGGAACACGCTGACCGCCAGGTCCACGTTGGCGTAGGCACCGTACTCACCCTTCAGGCGGTCTTCACCGTCTACGCGCTTGATGATGCCGCGCACCCGGTCATTGATCTGTTCGCTGCCGTCCAGCTCGGCAAAGACACCCACGCGCGCGGAAAGCGCCACCGGAAACAGGGCCTGCGGCAGGTAGGCGCCGTAGGAACGCAGCTCGGCTTCAACCACCCGGTCCCACGGCTCCAGATTGCTGTCACCCAGCGCGCGGTAGAGATTGAGCTCGTTGGAGTTGGTCAGTGAGGCCACGTTGCCGTCACGGAAGTTGCCAATCCAGTTGACGCGCCCCGCGCTCAGCGAGTGCGTGAAATCCGCGGTGGGACCGCGCCGCGACTCGCTCAAGCCGGGTGCGTAGGGATACTTGGCGGTTCCGCGCGGGCTGTAGCGGATCTCTCCCAGGTTGCCCAGCATCCAGCCGGTGGGAACCGAGGTTCCTAGCCGCGCCCCCGGCGTTACCCAGTAGCCGTCGGGATCATCACCGCGGCGGATGTCGAGCTCTTGAATGTACGTGGCGGTCCAGTCCAGCCCAAAGAGCCACGGGAAGGTGATCCCCAGCGCGGTTTCAAAGTTGTACTCATCGGTATCATCGGGCAGATACGCCAGCTCACCCTTGACATCCCAGCGCCAGTCGTAGCCACGCCACTGAAACGGCCAGCTGAAGCTCCAGTTGAGGTTGAGCTCGTCTATGTTGGTCAGCCCGTCTCCGGGAGACTCGTTCTCCCAGTCAAGGTTGACCGCCAGGCGCTCCAGGGTGCCAAAGAAGTTGTAGTCGCGTCCGCGCAGGCTCAACAACAACCCGTCATCGGTACTGTAGCGGAAGTAGGGCAGCGCAATGACATTCCAGCTGTCGCGCGTGTGCACGTCCACTGAAACCGCGTAGCGCTCGGCGCTCAGCTGACGCAGGCTGTACTCAACGCGCGCTTCGGCAAGCGGCCGCTGGTTCATCAGCAGCTGCTGCTGGTCTGCAATAAACAGATCGAGCTGTTCCTGCGACGCGAAGACCAGCCCCGTCTCCAGGTCCACCACCGCCTCCAGCGCAAACTGGCGTGTTCTGCCTTCTATGTGGTAGTTCACGTCGAAAATTTCGTACACTGATTGCTGCGCAAACAGCAAGGACCCCACGGAAAACAGCAGCGCAAGCGTCACGGCGCTCACCGGCGCACGGCGATTATGTGTCATGGACACTCCTTGGACACGCTAACTCTATATGACGCGCATTTTCCGATGATTGCCCGCGCGTGTCAACCGATCGCCGATATACCGTTGACGTTCAGTGGCACTGTGCTATATTGTTCGGTGTACGAACATTCCACGCGGCGCAGCGGCCCGGTGCTGCAGCGCGCGCGTGGCCCCGGATAGTCAGTTTCGGCGGCATCCGGGTGCGCTATCAGCACCGCTCGGCATAGTCTTGTCCCCGGACCGAGCTGTGCCCTCAGAACTATCCAGAGAACTATAATGACAGAATCCAGGCCCCAGTCGCCAGCAACTCCTACCAAAGCTCCGCTGCAGGAGCGGCACGAGCTGGAGTTGGAACTAGCGGTTCTTGAAGAAATCTACAACCGTCAACGAGTCCGCCAGCGCGACCTGGCGGACGCCGTGGGAGCTTCGCTGGGCATGACCAACGCCATCGTCAAGCGCCTCTCGCGTAAGGGGCTTCTGACCGTGCGCAAAGTCAACAACCGCAACGTTGCCTACGCGGTGACCCCCGCCGGTATCGAGGCTATCGCACGCAAGAGTTACCGTTACCTCAAGCGCACAATCAAGAGCGTGGTGGGCTACCGCGATGCACTGGAAGCGCTGGTGGTGGAGGTCAAACGCAAAGGCTACCGCAGCATCGTTGTGCTGGGGCAGAGCGACCTGGCCTTTGTGCTGGAGCATCTGTGCGCCAAGTACGGCCTGGAGTACCAGAAGCAGAAGGCTTCAGCGCACAAACCCGCCGCGGCTGATAAGTTGGGTAAGCAGTTCCTGCTCTACGCCGAGCACGTCGAGCCCGCCGGCGCGGACATCCCGGGCGCCGGCAACCCCGGCACAGACGATGGCAGTGCCTACCTGATGCGCATCCTGGTATCGGCCGGAACTTGACCAGCATGGATAACACCGTATTGATTACCGGTGCCGCCGGTTTTATCGGACATCATACCGTACAGCGCCTGCTGGCGGACGGCCACCGCGTGGTTGGTCTGGACAGCATAAACGACTACTACGAGGTTGAGCTCAAGCACGCGCGGCTGGCGCAGTGCGGCATAGACGCCGCTGCACTCGAGTGGAACAGCCCGGTTAGCGCCGGCGCCTACACCTTTGTGCGCGCAAGGCTCGAGGACGCAGACTATCTGGGCCGGCTGTTTGCGCAGCACCGCTTCAGTCACGTCTGTAACCTGGCCGCGCAGGCCGGCGTACGCTACTCGCTGTCCAATCCGCGCGCCTACATCGACAGCAACATCAGCGGCTTCCTGAACCTGCTGGAGGCGTGCCGCAGCTATCCGCCGCAGCACCTGGTCTACGCCTCTACCTCGTCGGTCTATGGCCTCAACCAGGATATGCCGTTTCGCGCCGACAGACCGGCCGATCACCCGGTAAGCCTCTACGCTGCCAGCAAGAAGGCCAACGAAGCTATGGCCCACAGCTACTCGCACCTGTTTGGACTGCCAACCACCGGTTTGCGCTTCTTCACGGTCTACGGACCGTGGGGCCGGCCCGATATGGCGCTGTTTCTCTTCACGCGTGCCATCCTTGCGGGCCGGCCGATAACCCTGTTCAACCACGGCAACATGCAGCGGGACTTCACCTACGTGGATGACATCGTCGAGGGCGTCACCAGGACGCTATTTCGGCCCGCAGCGCCGGCGCACGATGATGAGAACACAGACCAGGACCCCTCGGCGTCACCGGCACCCTACCGCATCTACAACATCGGTAACGGAACTCCGGTAGCGCTGCTGGACTTTGTGCGCGCAATCGAGGATGCGCTCGGCAAAAAGGCGCAGCTCGACTACGCCCCCATGCAGCCCGGAGACGTCGAGGCCACCTGGGCGGACTGCGCGCCGCTGCAGGCCGCGCTGGGATTTCGGCCCCGGACCCCGGTAACCGAGGGCGTGCGGCGCTTCGTGGACTGGTACCAACAGTACTATCACAGCCCCGCGCCGCACGCCTCTACCGCGCCGCACGCCTCCCCCGGCGCGCCGCACGCTCACACCGCGCCCCCGCGCGCGCAAGGAAAACCCAAGTCGTGATCAAAGGACTACGCCTCCTGTGGACGGTCTTCTCAGCGGGAGAGCGGCGCAAGTTTATCATTCTCTGTTTCATGCTGTTGACGCTGGCGCTGCTGGAAGTAATCGGCATCGGTTCAATCGCCCCGTTTCTGGCGGTAGCTGCGCAGCCGGAACTCATAGAGACCAACCGCTACCTCAACTGGGCCTACACCAGCTTCGGCTTTGACAGCCACCGCGCCTTCTTTGTGGCGCTGGGTATCGCGGTGGCCGGTTTCATCGTGGCGCGCAACATGTTCAACGCCCTGACAGACTACGCCAAGGCGCGCTTTGCCCACGGCCGCGGCCACACCATGGCGCGCCAGCTGCTGGCGCGCTACCTGGCGCATCCCTACATCTTCTTCCTCAATCAGAACAGCGCCGATCTGAGCAAGAACGTACTCTCGGAAGTGCAGACGCTGATGAAGGGCTTCCTGATCCCGTTTCTGGACGGCGCGGCCAACCTGGTAATCGCCGCCTTGATCATCGGCTTTCTGATTGCCGTCAGCCCGGCGGTCTCCGGCGTGGTGGCGGCGGTAATAGTACTGATGTACGGCGGCACCTTCGCCCTGATCCGCGTGCGGCTCTACAAGCTGGGCAAGCAGCGCATCAAGGCCAACCGCGAGCGCTTCAAGGCCACCGCGGAGGCGCTCGGCGGCATCAAGGACGTCAAAATGCTCGGCAAGGAGAAGGTCTTCGTCGACCGCTTCTCCGGCCCCTCGCGGCGCATGGCCACCCTGATGGCGCGCAAGAAGATCCTCGGCGCGGTTCCCAAGTACTTCCTGCAGAGCTTCATGTTCGGCGGCATCATTCTGGCGGTCACGCTGGTCATTGCAACCCGGGATGATTTTGCCGCGCTGATTCCGCTGATCGGCGTCTACGCCTACGCCGCCAACCGCCTGCAGCCGGCGTTCAAGAACATGTTCAAGGATCTGGCGCAGCTGCGCTCGCATCAGG
>SKLB01000300.1 GCA_007123465.1 Spirochaetales bacterium | reverse complement strand
TTGCCTTCGATACGCTCGACGAGTTGCACGTAACCGGGTCGATGGCCGAGCGCAAAGCCAGGATGGCGCAGCTCGCCGACGGCTTCATCGCGTTACCCGGCGGTCTCGGTACGCTGGAAGAATTTGCCGAGGTGCTCAGCTGGGCGCAGATCGGGCTGCACCGCAAACCGTGCGGCCTTTTCAACGTTGACGGCTACTACCACGAGCTGGTCAGCTTTCTGGATCACGCGGTAGAGCGCGGATTTGTGCGCCCCGAAGCGCGCGCGCTGGCGCTGGTAGAGAGCGATCCGCGGCTGCTTATCGAGCGGCTGACCTCTGTTCCGGCGGCAGCTTCTGACCGCCGGCGTTCGTGATGTGAGCTCGATCGTTACCCTCGACCGACACACATAAGGGGGAATTTCGTTATTTGTCAAGAAAAATTTTGATTATTGTTGAAAGAGTGATATATTAGGCCCTGACACGGGAGAGATACACAAAAGCATGTCCCCGATGTAGGAGGGTCATTATGAACACAGTAGCACAACTGGACAAGGCACGCAGCCTTTCAACAATGCTGGCAAGCGCAAACCTTGATTTTTCGCGCCCGAACGGCTGGGATCAGCTGGCCGATCACGTGGAGAAACATCAGTACTGGCTGGGCCAGAACCTCGATATGCGGGTTACCTGGCAAGACGCAGTCTTTTCATGGTACGAAAACATCATGATTCCGCTGAAGCGCGTAGTAGATAGCTGGGAGTTCCGCAGCGCCTTTCCGCGCCAGGCCGTTGGCGATCTCTACCTGGCAGTTTCCGATCACTGGCACTATCTCAAGCAGCACCAGCCGAACGCAAGCGCCGAAGTAGCGGCGCGCAGTTTTGCGTCGCACTACGGCCACGGCATTGGGCGCTGGTTCTCGCGCTTTCTCTTGTAGATTGCTGATCCGCGCGCGTTCAGTGCTGGACAATCAACAGCAGGGCGCCGCTGCGGTGCGTAATGCTAACCGCGGCGGCTGACGCCTGGTTGAGACAGCCGTTACGCACCCCGTTTTCCAGAGCCTCGTTGTGCAGCGGATATTGCAGCCCGCTGGTTGTAATACCGTCGACTCGCCCGGAAAGCGGAAACAGCGAGACAACCTTTCCCGCTGCGGTCTGCAGCCCTTGTTGGGGCTCAGCCACAAAATAGCGCCCGAAGTTGTCTATCATCCACAGCGAATCAAAGCGCCGGCTGAACTCCAGCAGCACCGACAGGTTATTGAGTTCGTGGTCCAGCCGATCGCCGATAGCCCCCGCTACAACGGCGCGTCTGGCTGCACGCTGCAGCGCGTAGCTCAGCGCCTTCTGCAGATCGTTGGTCTCCTGGTCCGGATCGTGGATCACCTCGCAGCCTGCCGGGCCGGGATCGGTGTAGCTGTCCAGATCGCCGATAATAACATCCGGCAGCGATCCGTGTTGCAGCACATTGTAAGCGCCGCCGTCAGCGGCAATCAGCAGGTCGGACTGACGGCGATATTCGCTGAACAGCTCATCGCTGATCGGCGCCCCATTGCAATAAACCAGAGCCGTCACGAGCTATCTCCTCATACAGCAGACCGTACCGCGTGCCTCACCAGTGTTGCTCAAACCCACAGCCGGCCGCTCCACAGCATCAGTGTGCCGGCACGCGCGCTCAGCACCACAATTGCGGCAACGCCGCCCAGCGCCAGCAGCGCGTAGCCGGCGTCAACCGCGCGGAGGCGCGTGGTACGATACCACGTTCGCTGCCTGCCGGTGAACGCGCGCGCCTCCATGGCGTTGGCGGTGCGGCCGGCGCGCCGCAGCGCAGCAGCCAGCAGCGGGATGGTGTAGCGGTACGCCTGCTGCAGCTTGCCGCGCAGGCCGCCGGTCTCCCCCACGCCGCGCAGCCGGTGCGCGGCGCGGATCTGCGCCAGCTCAGCGTGCAGCGTCGGCAGATAGCGGTAGGCCGCCAGCGCACTGTACGCCAGGCGCGGCGGAACGCGCAACTGGTGGATCAGGCTCAGGACAAACGTGGTAGGGTCGGTGGTTGCCACAAACAGCACCGAATAGACGCCAAAGCTGAGCGCGCGGATTGCGAAGCTGATTCCGTTGAGCAGACCTTCACGCCAGACCGTCAGTGGCCCCAGGCGCAGCAGCGCTTCCGCCTGCCCCTCAGCGGCGCGCGGCAGAATGGCGTTCATCCACAGAAACCCCAGGCCGAATATGGCAAACGGCAGCATGGCGCGCGCCAGGACAGTCGGGCGTACCCTGGCCAGGCCCAGCACCAGCAGCAGACCCCACCCGGCGATTGTGCTCAGCGTAGGTATATCGAAGATCAGCGATACAAACAGCATAACCGCAACGCTGCACAGCAGCTTGACCGCCGGGTTGACCAGGTGCAGCGGAGAGGCAAGCTCGTAACTCTCAAAGACACCGCGCCTGATCACCGTACCTCCTCGTGGCGGCGGACCGCCGCCGGCAGAAGCTGCAGTTCACGCAACAGCTCCAGGCGTGCCGGCAACTCGAGGCCGGCACTCGAGAGCAGTTCATGGTCACAGAAGAGGCGCTCGGGAGAGTCGCAGCGCGCGATACGGCCGTTCAGCAGCAGCGCTACCCTGTCGGCGTGACGCCACACCAGCTCCATGTCGTGGGTCACTATCATAACCGCCACCGACCGCTGCTGCAGCCCCTGCACCATCTGCAGCAGTTCATCGAGCGCGCGCGGATCCTGGCCAAAGGTCGGCTCGTCAAAAATCAGCACATCCTTCTCAGCCACCAGCATGCTGGCAACCGACAGCCGGCGCTTCTGGCCGTGACTCAGTTCAAACGGATTACGATCGGCAAGACCGTCCAGCCGCAGCGCCTGCAGCGTACGCTCGACGCGCTGTTTCTGCTCGGCCTCATCCAGCGAGGTCCGCCGCAGGGTGAACGCCACCTCGTCAAAGACCCTGTCGGTAACAAACTGGTGCTCGGGGTTCTGGAATACAAATCCTACGCGCGCCGCAATCTGAGCCGCGCCGATCCGCCGGCTGTCGATGCCCTCGATCAACACGCGCCCGCGATCCGGACGCATCAAACCCGCGGCCAGCGCCGCCAGGGTACTCTTGCCGCTGCCGTTGCCCCCCACCAGCGCACACATCTCTCCACGCTGCAGCTGAAGGTTGACGCCGTTGAGGACCGGCCGCCCCGCCTGGTAGGCAAACCCTACGTCCTCCAGAGTGACCGCCGGCGCACCCGAGCCACGCGCAGGCGCCGCGGTGCTATCGGACCGCTGTGGCGCGCCCCATAGCTGCAGCAGCCGTGCTGCCTCGGCGTTGCGCGCTGCCAGGGCGCGCAGGTGCTCGGGGCTCCACAGCGACGGGGGTGCTTCCACCGCGTTTAAACGCAGGTAGCGCAGCGCCAGTGTCGAGGTAGGCAGCCAGACATCCAGCTGATCCAGCGCCTCCGCCAGCGGGCCGAAGGCGTCATCGGTAGCCGCATCTACGGCGAGCGCGCCGTTACGATCCAGCACCAGCACGCGCGAAACCAGCGCCACCAGCGCGTCCAGGCGATGCTCCACCAGCAGAATGGTAGTCTGTGGGTGTGACAGCGTCAGCTGCCGCAGCAGCAGCGCTACCTCGCGCGCACCCTCCGGATCCAGGTTGGAGGTGGGCTCATCGAGCACCAGCATATCGGGCTGCATCGCCAGAATAGCACCGATCACCAGGCGCTGTTTCATACCGCCCGACAGCCGGTCCACCCGTGTGCCGCGCTCGTTCAAGAGGCCTACCGCAGACAGGGCCTCCTGGATGCGCTGTTCCATCTGTTGCGGCTCAACCGCCAGGTTTTCCAGGCCGAAGGCAACCTCGTCCTCCACCGTCAGCATGGTCAGCTGGCTGTCCGGGTCCTGGAACACCACGCCGGCGCGACGCGACAATTGCGAGGGCTGATACTGCAGCGTATTCATGCCGAACAGCGCCAGGCTACCGCCGATGCGCGCGTAGCTGCTGTGCGGCACAAGACCGCAGATCGCCGCCACAAGCGTGCTCTTGCCGCTGCCGCTTGAGCCCAGCAGCAGCACCCGCTCGCCCGGCATCAAGCGGAAACTGACGCCGCTCAGGGCGTCACGCGCAGTTACTGGATAGCGCGCGCTGAACGAGCGCGCCTCTAACGCCGCAGCGGGTGAATCAGGCTTCAGTGTTGCGCTTGGCGTAGTCGATTGCGAGTCCACTGGTCACCCCGGTCTTGTAGACAGCTTCCGCCAGAAATCTGCCCAGCAGACCGCCGAGTACCACTCCGCTGATAATGCGGATCACCAGCATGGTGATCACAAGCCCGGTTGCCAGTTCCCAGTAGCTGAAGCGGAACCAGGTGTAGATGAAGCTGAACACCGCCGTG
>SKLB01000125.1 GCA_007123465.1 Spirochaetales bacterium | reverse complement strand
GCGCGCACCGGGCTGGGCGCAAAGGTCTGTCCGGGCCGCGACCGGTCGACTTCGGCGATCACCTGATCGGCCTGCACTCTATCGCCCACCCTCACATGAATCCGCTTGAGCTCTCCAGCGACGTCCGCAAAAATATCAACGCTGGAGGAAGCACGCACATCACCGGTAACCCGGATGTAATCGGTAATCGATCCTGCGATCGCCGTGGTGGTGTTGACCGCAAAAACAGTACGCCGCACGCCGTCGTTGTCGGCACCGGTTTGACCGTCGGTGCCGTTACGGTTGCCGCAGGCTGACAGCAGGGCCAGCAGCGACGCTATCGCTATTATCTGCACCATTCTAGTGCCACTCTTAGTCATTGCTTTGCTCTCCCAATTGTTTGCCGTTGGCATTGAGTATGTATTGCAGATCCAGCAGCGCTTCGATGTATTCCAGCTTGCCCTGCAGCACCTGAAGCTGCGCGGTCTGCAACTCCTGCTCGGCATTGCGCACGTCGAGCAGCTCGCGCGTTCCGGCCGCGTACGCCTCGGCTGCCAGCTCGAAGGCGCGCTCGGCCAACTGTTGGTTGCGCTCGCGCGACGCGATGTTCCTCTGCAGCTGATCCAGGCGTTCTCCCAGGTTGCGAACTTGAAGTTCCAGTGCCTGGAAGGTAGTCTCCATCGCTATGCGAGCGTCGGCCAGGTCGGTCTCCAGATTGCTTATACGCGTCCGGGTCTGTGACGAAGGCATAAACGTGTCCAGCGGTTGAGTCAACGTGATCGAGAATGCCCCCCGGTCGCTCCAGTCACGGTCAACGTCGTCAAACCACGGGTCACCGAAGGGGTCTCTCTGGAAGGTTGGGTTGTAGGCGTAGCGAAACGTGAGGTTGGGATAGAACCCTCGCGTCTGAGGGTCACCGCCCGATTTTGCCAGCAGAATGGCGTTCTCCAGCTGACGCATCCCGTCCTGGATCTGCTGAATCGCCGTAGCTCCGGGCAACTTGCGTGCTATGAGGCGCTCGACATCCAATTGCGCCATCTCGGGGTCGATGCTGCCATCCAGTTGCAGCTGAGTGGTCAGCGGCAGACCGAGATCGCGGTTGAACTGGCGCCGCGCTGCACGCTGGCGATCGAGCAGCGCCTCGAGTTCGGGACGCTGATTTTCGTAGGACACCTCTTCGGAAAGCAATGTGAACTCGTCCACCAGACCGCTGTCGTAGTTGGCCATCGTCTGCTCCAGCCGCTCAGCGGCGATCTGAAGCGCTTCCTGGCGCAGCAGCACCTGTTGATCCAGTACCAGAAGCCCGAAGAACGCCTTTCGCACATCACGCTCGATCCGATTGCGAGCATCGACAATGTCGATCAGCCCTGCCTCGTAGTCGAACCGTGCTGCCCGAATCCCGTAGATCGATCCGAGATTGAGGTTGAGGGTGGCCGCCAGCTCGCCACTGATATTCCAGGCCGGCCCTTCAACTTCGACCGGCTGCCCGAAAGGATCAAATCCGACGATCGCGCTCGGCGTTTCGTTCGGGCGCGCCAGCGTAGTCCCCGCACTGACAGTGGGAATGAAACGATTCCAGGCGGTATCGCGAGTGCGCCGGCGCTTTTCGAGGGTCAGTTCCTCGGACGAAAGCTCAAGGTTGTTGCGCAGCGCAATTGCCACCGCGTCTTCAACCGTCAACCTGCCAACTGCCAGCCTCCGTCCCTCGTGCTGGTTAGCGGTCAGCGCGGCCGGCAGTCCGAACAGCAACGCTGCAACCGCCAGTAGCTTCATCTTATTGGTCTTCATCAGCAATTGTCCTTTCTTTGCCCGAGATTCCGTGGGAAACGGTACGATAAAAGTCACGCGTGAACGCAAACAGCTCTGCGCGACGATCCAGTGTCAACCCGCAAGCTTGGATTCCGCGGTTCATCAAAATGCTCAGCAACGCCAACGTCTCTATCACTTCGTCACGACGCAACGGGTCACTGTGTTCCTGCAGATGCCGACGTATGAAGTCCGCGGTTTGGATGACTTCCTGTTCATCAGGCGTGCAACCGGCAACCGGGACGCGTTGAACCTGAACCCAATTGGAGAATACCATCAGGCTACGGTTATTCAGGTAGTAGCTCGCCAACACGACGATGTAACCGTAAAGGCGTTCCGAGAAACCCCGTAGCTGCACCGCACGCGCAAGAAACAGATCGTGAAAGTGATGCCGTTCGGTTTGCAGGGCCTGGGAAAACATCGTGTCCTTGTTGTCGAAGTAGAAGTAAAGACTACTCTTGGTCATTTCGAGCTGCTGTGCAATTCGATCAAGGGAAGCTTTCTCGAAACCAACCTCGGACACTACCGCATCCACCGCAGCAAAGAATCGATTAGGCTCAAGCAGCTCATCCTGGCGTACTTCGGAAAGCTGCTCCACTGAAGCGTAATCAATACCGAGCTCCGCACCGGGAAACAGCCCGTTGAGGCAAAGCTCGACGGTGTGAGCAATGCGATGGTCCCGCTGAGCAGCATTACGGTCACGACTACCGTTCCGAAGCTGGCCGAGCGGCGTCCAGAAGCCAAACGCAGACCACACTACCAGCTGAACGTGCATAAACATAAACGGTAACTGACAATGCTGCTCTTTGGACCGCGAGTGAATGGCAGCATCGGGCACAAGGTGTGGCTGCACCATATTGCTGATATCATCTCCGAGATCGTAGAAGCGCTTGCGGTCAACTTCAGGCCCCGGCAGCAGCTTGAGCACCAAAAAGAAGTAGTACTGCGGCAGATCCTCAAACATGCGCCAGACGCCCTCGGCATAGCGCTCAACGATGGTCCGTAACGTGGTCGGTTGAGGTACAGCAACCACGGCGTCGCGAACCTCACCGTACGCCTTCAGAAACGTCTCGGTCAGCGCCTCTACCAACGCCGATTTGTTAGGGAAGTGGCGATAGATCGCCTGCTTGGTGACACCGAGCCTTTCAGACACCAATGCAAGGCTGGTACTTGTGAAATAGGTACTTCCCCAGGCTTCGAAAGCCGCCGTTACAATCTGCTGTCGCCTGTCAGTCTGTTTCAGAATTGTTGTCCTTGCGAATGCCAGTGGCAATGTTACCGAACGGTCGTTAACGTAAATTAGCAAAGCGGGGGGACGGAGGTCAAGAGGTATCGCCAGAACTAGTGATACTCGTACTGAGCTACTTCGTCAACGCGGACTTTGATTTCTACCGATGACCGGTAAACACCTGAATCGATCCAGATCCGCGGCGGAGCGGTTAGAATAAGGCGCCCGGTGGCACTATGTGGTTTATTCGGCGAAATCGTTCGCAGATGCTCACGGACCGCCATTCTCAGAGCATCCTCGACGGCAGCCCGCTTCTGCTCCAAGCCAGGCCAAAGCACTGCCTCCCCAGCAGCGGCCGACCGTGGAATAGCGCGGCTCTGCCACCCGTCAACCCACGCAACCTGGAAATCGGCCATGCGATACTGCAATTGCGCATAATAACGGGCATCAGCGTGCCGCACCGTCAAGACCGAGAGCGAAGGATCACCCCAGGGGATCTCAGCGTGCAATTCAAGCTGGAACTGCTCGGGAACCTGCCGTGCCCGATCGAACGGGCGGTAGTAGAATCGATAACCGTAGACCATACCCGAGAAGGTCCATTGTGCTTCGCGCAGTATCTGTTCCAGCGCCGCTTCACGTCTGACCGGATAGTCACCTTCCGGGCGAATAAGCGGCTGCCGCTCAGCCCAGAACTCAGCAACCAAACGGTTTTCGGCTGCACCAAGTGGAAGTGAAAAGAATGTCAGCAACGCCAAAGCAATGCAAGTGCGTGAGATGCGTATGATAGGGACGGAGGCCAACGTCACAAGAGGATTATCGGCATGATCAATCGTTCTCACAATAGTAGGCCAGCCAATCAATCCGGTCGGGAGCCAGACCGCCGGAGCGGGGACGGAGGCTGCATGGGGAGGAGGCACAAACCGAGGCCCAAACTATAAGTGAACTGCATAAACCGACAGCTGATTCAATCAACAGTTCAATCTGCCCTGTTGTATATCGCAATATGAGGAAACCAAGACAGGTTATCGTGGGTGCGACATATCATGTCGTTGCCCGTGCAAATCGGCGAGAGTTCATTTTTCACAGCGACCTTATGAAGCAGCTGTTCCTACAAACCTTAACGCGTGCCAAGCAGCGCTACCGCTTCAGCGTCACCAATGTGTGCCTGATGGGCAATCATTTCCATCTGATCGTAAAACCTGCCCGCGATGAGTCAATTTCTCGAATCATGCAGTGGATTCTTAGCGTGTTTGCAGTCAGGTACAATCGGACGCACGGTTTCCAGGGTCACGTATGGTACGACCGCTTCAAGAGCAAGGCCATTACGTCATTGCGGC
>SKLB01000182.1 GCA_007123465.1 Spirochaetales bacterium | reverse complement strand
GAGTCGCTGGTGCTGCCCGAATGGCTCGAGCCGCAGCGCGCACAGATCGAAGCCGCGTTGCCACCGCTGTCCTGGCCGAAGTACATTACACCATAAATGAGAAAGCGCCCCGGATACGCACTCATTGTGGGCGCGGTCTTTACGGCCGTTGCCATCATCTCCATCACGCTACTGATGCCGTGGCTGCTGCGATCTGTGCTCGAGTCGCGCGTGGCGCACTACGAACAGCGCTGGGGTGTTGAAGCCGGCTTCCAGACGTTGCGCGTGGTTTCGCGTCGCACTGTTGTGCTGGAGCAAGTTGCTGTTGCCGACCGCCACAGTCAATCAGAGATCTTAGCCGAGCGCGTAGAGATATCGTTGCGGCCGCTTGCGCTGCTGCGCGGGGCGGCGCAATTCGACAACCTGCGCGCCAGCGGGATACGCGTTGTGCTTGCAGCAGAAGACGGCGGCAGTTTTGACGCATCAGCGTCGGCGCTGCAGCTGCGCAATCACACCGTTATCGAGGTTCTTGATCCACGGCTTGGAACCTCGGCTGCTTCTTCCGGCAAGCAGCGTGTCCTGTTGGATGCTCGCCTCGTACGTGGAACGCTGGCCGCACCGCTGCGGCGCGGGCGGCAGCCGTCGCTGGTTCAACTGACCGCTGATCAACCGCAGCTGGACCTTTCCGAGGTTGAGCTCTGGCAGCGACTGCAGGTGCTGCTGCGCGGGCTCAAAGAGCGTCTGGTGCCGGCCGCTTCTGAGGCAGGAACCGAGGTGCAGGCGGACGGCGGCGCGGCACTCATCCCGCGGACGCTGTTGGAGCGCCTGCCACAAACGGTAGAAGTTCACGAGGCCGAGGTCAAGTTCAACGGCGGCGTGTCGAGCCGGTTTGACCTGCAGTACGAGCACCGTCCGGAAGATCGGATGGTGAGACTGAAAACCGCAGGCCGCCTGTATGACGTTATGAGTCTTTCCGGATCCTGGAGTGTCGACAAGAGCGTGTGGTACGATCAGGTAATCGTTGACGGCCGCAGCAGGCTGGATGCAATCGATCTGAACGTAGTCACCCGGGCGCTCGGCGGCAGCCGCAGCGCCGGGCTTGAGCGCGGACAACTCGACCTCACGCTCGCGGCACACAGCGCCAACAACCCCGACAGCGTGGCGTTGAGCGGCCGGATGCTCTTGCGCGATGCGGCGCTGCTGTTGCCGCGCGTTGCTGACGGACTCATCGAGGTGCCGGAGGTTTCGTATCGCTTCAGTGCCGGACTCGATGGGAATGCCGAGGTTCCGCCGCCGCGCCTGTATCAACCTCTTCCGGTCGAGGCTGTTACGGTTTCTGCTGCGCCGCCGCGGCGCGGCGAACTGGTCTTTGAGCACGGCGCGCTGCGCCTTGGTCCACTGGAGGTTGAGCTCCGTCCGGCGCTACGCGGCTTCGGCAAACCGGAGCAGCTGCCCGAACGTGTGGAGTTGCAGCTCGAGCTTCCGCCCAGCGCTATCGCGGAGATCATCGAGACGCTTCCCGCGGTGTTGCTGGGACCGCTGGCCGGAGTCCAGGCCGAGGGAACTCTGGCGTGGAAGCTCGACTTTGAGAGTCCCACCGAATCTATCTCGCGCATGCAGTGGAGGTCGCAAATAGCGTTGGAAGACTTCACGCTGCTGAATATTCCCGATGAGATCAACGTGTTCCGGCTGGCAGGTCCGTTTATCCACCGGATCAGCGATCCTGCGGTCGATTATCATCGGGTAGTGAGTGTGCCGCAGACCCGACCGGCCTCGCTGCGCTGGCTGACCGAAATCGCCGGTCTGTCGCTCGAGCAGGCGTGGCAGGTTCGCCAGCGGGCGCGCTCGGCGCCGCTGTTGCCAACGGGCCCTCGATCATCGTCCGTCCACCGCTTCAACAGCGATTCTGCCGCACGCCCCGATCGGTCGTATCGTTATGTGCCGCTGAGCTCAATTTCCCCCTGGCTGGTACGCGCGGTTCTGACCGCGGAAGACGGAGATTTCTTCCATCACCGCGGCGTGAACTGGAACGCCGTCCGACGCGCGGTGGAGTATAACGTGGAGGTTGGCGAGTATGTCTTTGGTGCCAGCACTATCAGCATGCAGTTGGCCAAGAACCTGTTTCTGGGCAACGAGCGCCAGTTTGCGCGCAAACTGCAGGAGTTCCTGCTGGTGATGCTGATGGAGGAAGCGGCGGCAATCCCCAAGGAGCGCCTGCTCGAGATCTACCTCAACGTAATCGAGTTTGGCCCCGGGATATTTGGCGTCTACGATGCCGCCCGGCACTACTTTGGCGTGCAGCCGCGTGACCTCGATGCCGCACAGGCGGCGTGGCTTGCCACCATTGTGCCGGCACCCAAGCTGCACTACCACCACTACCGCAACGGTGAGATATCAGATCGCTGGTTTGCCCGTATGCAGCAGTTACTCTACGGGATGTACAAGCGCGAGCGCATGACCGAAGAGCAGTACCGGCACGCGAGCCAATCCAGACCGCAGTTTACCGTCTCTGCGGATCGCTGAGCAGGCGCGCTATCGCTTCGGCTGGTGTTGCCGGTACTCTGCGACGACCTGGCTCAGTATGGAGAGCGCAATCTCGGCCGGAGTGACCGCGGCCATCGACAGCCCTACAGGAGCGTGAATCCGCCGCAGCGCGCGGTCCTCGATGCCGGCGTCGGCCAGCCGGGTGCAACGCTCGGCGTGGGTAGCGCGGCTACCCAGCGCGCCGATGTACCACGCGTCGCGTTGCAACGCCGCAATCAGGCCGGCGTCGTCGATCTTGTCATCGTGGCTGAGCGCGCAGACAGCGCAGCGATCATCCAGAGCCAGCTGCTCGAACGCCCGAGGCGCGTGCGACTGAAACCGCCGCACGGGATCGGCAAAGAGGGCGGCGGTCAGGAAGCGCGGCCGCGGATCAACCACGCTTACCGCCATCCCCAGCTCGCCGGCCAGGCGAGCCAGGTGCTGGGCAATGTGCGACCCGCCCACGATGACCAGCTGCAGCGGCGGTGATAGACGGTAGCGGAACTCGCGCCCTGCACTGGTCTCGACTATCGTTGTACGAGCGGCTTCCGACGATGGCGCTGCGGCAGTTGCTCCGGCAAGTGACTCAAGCGCGGTCACACGCTGTCTGCCGGCTGCCTCGCCGTCCAGCACCAGTGTGAACAGCGCTTCCTGCCCGCTATCGATCAAGACTCCAAGCTGCCTGTACTGCTCCAGGTCGAGGTAAAACAGCGCCAGGTCCACCGATTCGGAACACGGTGCCAGGCGGCTTAACAGCCGCCCACCGCTCTGATCGTAACGTACCAGCTTGATACGCGCGGTGGTGGACTGTTCAGCGTGATCCTGGCCGTCCAGCAGCGCGGAGGCCTCCTCTATCAGGCCGGGCTCGATACAGCCGCCGCTGACCGATCCGGCAATTCTGCCGTCGGCGGCTACGGCAAAAAGCGCGCCCGGCAGCCGTACACCCGAACCCTGCATATCAACCAGCAGCGCCGCAACTACGGTCTCTACCCCGTCGGCCCGCCAGCGTTCGATCTCGTTGCGTATTTCCAGCACCCTGGTTCTCCACTTTATGCTGCTGCCATACTAGCCCGCCTCGGTTGTGCTGTCAACGAAGCAGACTGCTGCTATACTCTGTTGCATGGACATCCGCCGGCGCTCGGGTGAACCGGGCCTTCAGCCGATCTGCTTCGATCAGATCGGCGTTGTTCGCTCTCCGTTTGACGCTCTGGAACAGCTGCCGCGCCAGCCGTGGGAAGCTCCGCATGCCGAGGGTTTCATCGAGCTGTTTGCAGCGTACGAAGATGGGCTGCACCTGATCGAACGGCGTCCGTGGATTCTGGTAGTGAGTTTTCTGCATCAGGTGCGCGATACCGGGCTGCACGTGGTGACTCATTCGGGAGGCGAGCCTATCGGCGTCTTTGGTGCGCGCACGCCGTACCGGCCAAACCCGATCGCGGTATCGCGCATGCAGCTGTTGGGGCGCGAGGGCCGCCGTCTGCGTGTGCGGCAGATGGATCTGCTGGACGGCACACCGGTGATCGACATAAAGACCTATATCGATCATCGGCAGCACGAGTAGCCAACAAGGCCGCCTTGCGTTATTGTAGCGCTATGAAACACAGCCAAGCTTCACACCTCGGCCTGCAGATCAGGCTGCTGGCGATTGATCTGGACGATACGCTGCTCAGAGACGATCTGACCATTTCCCGGCGCAACAAACAGGCGCTGATTGCCGCCGAAGATAGCGGGGTAGCGGTGCTCCTGGCGTCGGGCCGTGTGCGCGAATCGATGCTGCCCTACGCGCGCGAGTTAGGTATGCTGGACCGCGAAGGCTACATGATCTCGGGCAACGGGACGCTGTTGACGCGGACCGATAGCGGTG
>SKLB01000105.1 GCA_007123465.1 Spirochaetales bacterium | reverse complement strand
ATCACGTTCTCCTTCAGGCCGCGCAGATTGTCGGTTGAACCGGAAATGGCGGCGTTGGTGAGTACGCGCGTGGTCTCCTGAAAGCTGGCCGCCGAGATGAAAGAATCGATATTGAGCGAGGCCCGCGTGATACCGAGCAGCAGCGGCCGTCCGACCGCCGGCAGTCCGCCCTCGCGCACAACCTTGCGATTCTCCTCGTGAAAACGGTACTTATCGACCTGCAGACCGAAGATGAAATTGGTATCACCAACCTGCAGAATCTCGACCTTGCGCATCATCTGGCGGATAATCACGCCGATGTGCTTATCGTTGATGTTGACACCCTGCAGGCGGTAGACCTCCTGCACCTCGTTCATCAGGAAGCGCTGCAGCGCGTTCTCTCCCATGATCGCCAGCACATCGTGCGGATCGATGTTACCGTCGCACAGCATTTCACCGCTCTCGACCTGGTCACCCTCACGGACCAGCAGATGCTTACCCATCGGCACCAGGTGCTTGTACTCTTTGCCGTAGGGGTCCTCAACCACAATCACGCGCTTGCCCTTGACTATCGGCTTGAAACGCACCGTGCCGGCAATCTGCGACAGTACGGTAGCGTTCTTCGGATGACGCGCTTCAAAAAGCTCGCCCACCCGCGGCAGGCCACCGGTGATATCGCGGGTCTTGGCGCTCTCCTTGAGCAGCTTGGCCAGCGTACGGCCGGACTTGACTTTCTCTCCGTTTTCCACGCCCACGTAGGCTGAGCCCGGCAGATAGTACACCGCCAGCTCTGCGCCGTCGGCGCCGTCGATCACAATTCGCGGCTGCAGACTCTCGAGCGTGAACTCGGTGATCTTCTTCTCGATATTGCCGGTGTCCTCGTTGACCTCTTCCTTGAGCGTGGTTCCCTGAACGATGTCCTTGAAGCGTACCGTCCCGCTGACCTCGGCGATGATCGGCTCGCTGAACGGATCAAACAGTGCGATTGCCTCGTCAGCGGCAACAACGTCGCCTTCGGACACCACGATCTCCGCTCCTGAGCGGATCTCGAGGGTCTGATCCTGGGATACCAGCAGCATCAGCTGATCCTTGATCACACAGTAGGCGTTGTCCGGGGCCGGGACCTCTTCGCTGCCGTGCTTGATCACCGGTTGCCCCTTGACAACTTTCTCACCGTCCTTGACCAGCGCCTTGGCCTTTTTCTCGATCGGGAAGTCGGCCAGAATCCGCGCCACGGTCACAAAACCCTTACGCGTGAACAGCTTGACCTTCGATTCCAGCTCCACGATGCTGCCGCGGAACGAACGCACGTAGACCGGGTAGTGCAAACTGGTCTTGCTTTCCTCGGCCGTTCGAGTTGCCGCGCCGCCGATGTGAAAGGTCCGCATCGTCAGCTGGGTTCCCGGCTGACCTATCGACTGAGCGGCGATGATGCCCACGGCTTCACCGATGTCCACCGTGCGGTTGTCTGCCAGGTTGCGTCCGTAGCACTTCTGGCAGACGCCGAACTTGGCTTCGCAGGTGAGTACCGTGCGAATCCGCACGTGCTCGATGCCGGCCTCCTCGATGCGATCGGCAACCTCGTCTGGAATCTCCTCGTTGACGTCTACCATCACCTCGCCGGTGATCGGGTGCTTGACCCGCTCCAGCGTAAACCGCCCGCGGATGCGGTCCGAAAGTGTCTCAACGATCTCCTCGCCGTCCTTGAGCGCCTCCATCTCCAGGCCGTTGATAGTACTGCAGTCTTCTTCGTTGACCACCACGTCCTGCGCAATATCAACCAGGCGTCGGGTAAGATAGCCGGCATCGGCGGTCTTCAGCGCGGTGTCGGCCAGACCCTTGCGGGCACCGTTGGTCGAGATGAAAAATTCGATAACCGACAAGCCCTCTTTGAAGTTGGAGCGGATCGGCAGTTCGATAATGTCACCCGACGGTTTTGCCATAAGACCCCGCATGCCGGCCAGCTGCCGAATCTGACTGCGGCTGCCGCGCGCTCCCGAATTGGCCATCATGTAGACCGGGTTGAAACCATCCTTGTCGGTCTTGAGCGTGGCCATCATGACATCGGTCAACTCTTCGTTGGTCTTGCTCCAGACCTCAACCACGCGGTTATAACGCTCCTCGTTGGTGATATGCCCCTGTCGGTATTGCGACTGAATAGACTCAACATCCTTGTTGGCTGAGTCGATCATACCGCGTTTGTCGTCCGGGATAATGATATCGTCCAGACCGATGGTAGCTCCGAACTTGGTGGCGTAGCTGAAACCGAGGTTCTTGATAACGTCAAGAAGCTCGACGGTTGCGTAGGGGCCGTGTTCGGCGTAGACGCGGCTTATCAGCGCGCGCAGGTCTTTGTCACCGAGTGTATGATTGATAAACGGTATCTGCGCGGGAAGCTCCTGATTGAATATCACGCGGCCGGCGCTGGTCTCGTAGAGTGTACCGTCTATCGGGACCTTGATCAGCGCCTGGTAGTCTACCGAACGCGCGTCGATAGCCATCAGCACTTCGTCCGAATCGCGGAAACGCTTGCCCTCGCCTTTGGCGCCGGCGCGGGTCTTGGTCAGGTAGTACATACCCAGAACCATGTCCTGCGACGGGAAGACCACCGGCTGACCGTTGGCGGGGTTCAGCAGGTTACGCGAAGAGAGCATCAGCGTCCAGCATTCGATCTGCGCCGCCTGGGTCAGCGGCACATGCACGGCCATCTGGTCACCGTCGAAGTCGGCGTTGAACGCGTGGCACACCAGCGGGTGCAACCTGATGGCCTTGCCGCCCACCAGCACCGGCTCGAAGGCCTGGATTCCCAGGCGATGCAGCGTCGGCGCACGGTTGAGCATCACCGGATGCTCCCTGACCACCTCGTCGAGCACCGCCCACACTTCGGGGGTCTCCTGTTCAACCAGGGTCTTGGCTTTCTTTATGTTATAGACTACATCCTTCTCAACCAGCTTCTTCATGATGAACGGCTTGTAGAGTTCAAGCGCCATCTTGGTCGGCAGCCCGCACTGGTGCAGCTGCAGCTCGGGACCCACCACTATCACCGATCTGCCGGAGTAGTCGACGCGCTTACCGAGCAGGTTCTGACGAAATCGCCCCTGTTTGCCCTTGAGCATATCCGACAGCGATTTCAGCGGCCGGTTGGAGGCACCTTTTACCACGCGCTTCTTCTTGGAGTTGTCAAACAGCGCGTCAACGGCCTCCTGCAGCATGCGCTTCTCGTTGCGGATGATGATGTCCGGCGCGTTGAGCGACATCAGGCGTTTGAGCCGGTTGTTGCGGTTGATCACACGGCGATAGAGGTCGTTGAGGTCGCTGGTGGCAAACCGCCCGCCGTCGAGCTGAACCATCGGGCGCAGCTCGGGCGGAATGACCGGAATCACATCCAGCACCATCCATTCAGGGCGGTTTTCGGAGTCGCGGAAGTGTTCGACAATCTCTATCCGCTTCAGCAGCCGTTTGTCCGCCTTGGCACCCTTCTCCACCATCAACGAGCGTAACTCAGCCGACAACGCATCCAGATCCAGCCCCTCGAGCAGGGTACGCACCGCTTCGGCGCCGATCCCGGCCGAGAACGCCATGCCGTAGCGCTCCTTGGCTTCGTTGTACTCCTCTTCGGACAGCAGATCCATCTTGTTCAGATCGGTATCTCCGGCATCGATGACCACGTACTTCTCGTAGTAGAGAATTGAGCGCAGCGCCGCGATCGTCAGATCCAACAGCAGCCCCATGCGCGACGGCACCGAGCGGTAGTACCAGATATGTGATACCGGCGAGGCCAGCTCGATGTGGCCCATGCGCTCACGGCGGACCTTGAAATGGGTTACCTCAACGCCGCAGCGGTCACAGATCACGCCTTTGTAGCGGATCGACTTGAACTTGCCGCAGTAACACTCCCACTCCTTGGTGGTACCGAAGATGCGTTCGCAGAACAGGCCGTCTTTTTCGGGTCGTAGCGTGCGATAGTTGATTGTCTCCGGCTTCTTGACCTCGCCGTAGCTCCACGCGCGGATCTGATCCGGAGAGGCAAGTTGAATCATGATACTATCGAAGTCTTGTATATCTCGCATATTTTTGTTCTCCTGCGGCCTAGAAATTGGATCCCTGGCGATTGATGAGCTCTTCATCTCTCTCGGTCAATGGAATCTGCTTGCCCTTCGAGTCAAAGATCGAGATGTCCAGTGCCAGCCCGCGTAGCTCCTGAACCAGCACGTTGAACGATTCGGGAACGCCGGCGGAGGTCGAAGGCTCGCCCTTGACAATACTCTCGTAGATCTTGGCGCGCCCGTTCATATCGTCGCTCTTGATGGTCAGAAGCTCCTGCAGGGTGTTTGCCGCGCCGTAGGCTTCCAGCGCCCACACTTCCATCTCGCCCAGCCGTTGTCCGCCGAACTGAGCCTTACCGCCAAGCGGTTGCTGCGT
>SKLB01000002.1 GCA_007123465.1 Spirochaetales bacterium | reverse complement strand
GTCATTGTGTAGTGCTCCCCTCTCCATTCCCAGCCGGAATTCTCTCACAGATCGCCGAGTTTTGCAACAACTGTTGCAACTCAAAAATCAACAATCTGAAATGAGTCAAAAGCGACGTCCCTGATGCGTCCTGAACGCATAATATTGTTGTTGATGCGGGTCACCAGATCCTGCTTGATTCGATTGCGGTTCTCCACCCCCTCCAGTTCGGATACGCGCCGCGAGCTGAAATAGAGCAGGATCTCTTCGCGGATCTGGATGTTACGCTGGATCAGCTCGTTCTGCACGGCGCGGTTCTCCTGCTCGTAGCCGATGTGCGGCTGGATAATAAACGTGTGGCGCGCTTCATCGGCGGTCTGGCCGCGCAGTTCGCCGATCCCGCTGTACCAGTCGAGGATCGGCCGGCGGTCGGCGTAGGCCTCCGATTCAGCCGGTATTCTCGATTGCGTGGCAAAACCGTCGCCCATGAAGTTGAGCGTCACAACGACAATTGTCACAACGAAGATGACCGCTCCCAGCACGATACCGGTCCACTTGAGAATCTGTATCACAATGCCGGGCAGGAAGCCGATCTTTCTTCCGCCCGAGGCTATCTCTTCGCCGGCAACCTCGTCTTCAGCGTCAAACAGTTCGTTGTCAGACATCTCCCATACTCCTTACAGGTGCCCTTCGGTCAGTATTATTACGTCAACGCGGCGGTTGTAGGCGCGGCCTTCGGCGGTCTCGTTGGTTGTCAAAGGCGCCGTATCGGAAAGCCCCATAACCTGGAAGCGATCTTCGGGAACCTGATAGTCCTGCAGCAGACGGAAGGTATTCAACGCGCGCTCGATGGACAGTTCCCAGTTTGTCGGCCACGGACCCTCGGGGTCGGTCGGGATACTGTCGGTATGGCCCTCTATGCGGAAGGTGCGGTTGTCGAGCTGCTCCGAGCGCAGCAGATCAGCCAGCCGCACAAAGACGTTGCGCGACTGCTCGATATTCAGCTCAGCGCTGGCTGTCTCGAAGAATGCGTCGGCCGCCAGCGAGATAACCAGTCCGCGCTCGTCCTGCGTCACCCTGACCTTCTGCGAGCGGATCTCCGGTTCAAAAATGCTGACCGCGGTGCGACGCGCCTCGTCGAGCGCGCGACCGCGCTGCATCGAAGGCAGCGTCATGACGGTGTTGCCCAACTCGGCCAGACGGCCCTCCTGCAACGTGGCGCCACCGTCCATGCTGCCCAAACCGGCAAAAGCCGCCAGAATCAGCTCCAGCCGTTCACCGTCAATGGTGGCCGCGGTGTACATTAGTACAAAGAACGTGAGTAACAGCGTTACCATGTCACCGTAGGTAAGCAGCCAGTCGGCTGCGCCCTCGGATTGACGCTTCTTCCTGCTTCTGGGCCCCATGACGTCTTAGTCCCTACCGCTTTCCTGACGAATCACCTCCCGCTGGCGCGGGGGCAGGAACGAAACCAGTTTCTCGAGCAGAATTCGCGGGTTATCGCCGGACTGGATCGAGAGAATCCCCTCGATAATGACCTCTTTGGTGCGGGTCTCCTCCTTATCACGGTCCTCGAGTTTGCTGCGAATTGGTATCAGCACCAGGTTGGCAAAGATGGCGCCGTACATCGTGGTGATCAGCGCCAGCGCCATACCGGAACCGATGGCGTCCTGGTCCTCGAGGCTGGCGAGCATCGCGATCAGGCCGGCCAGCGTACCGATCATGCCGAACGCCGGCGCAATCTTGCCCCAGTCGTCAAAGACCTTGATCCCGGTGCCGTGACGTTCCTGGATCTGATTGAGGTCATTATAGAGAATCGTCTTGATGATATCGGGGTCGGTACCGTCGACTACCAGTTGCAGCCCCTTGCGCATGAACTCGTCTTCCACCTGGTCCATATTGTCTTCCAGCGCCAGCAGCCCTTCGCGGCGCGCGCGTTCGGAGAATCCGACCAGCTCATTGATGACCTTCTCCTCCTGCCAGTCCGGGATGCGCAGCGCGTGGTTGACGTACTTCATTACCCCCAGCATCCGGCTCAGCGGATTGGCAACCATCATGGCCGCAAACGAACCACCGATAACCATGATGGCCGACGGCAGGTTCACGTAGAGACCAAGCGCACCGCCTGATGTGAATATGGCCATCACAATCAGAACAAATCCGGCAACAACTCCTACGATTGTTCCAAGATCCATGAAACACTACTCCTCGTTCTTGAAGGCCCCGATTTGCCGCCGGTACTCTACAATACGATCAAAAACGGCCTGGTAGTCTTCCTGCACCACCAGGCGTTTTCCTGAAAGCATGATAAGCGTTGTATCCGGGTTCGCCTCGATGTACTCGATCTGATGCGGGTTCACGTAGTAGCTCTTGCCATCGAGGCGACTGACCTGTATCACGATCCTATACTACCCCTTTAGCGTTTGAGTGTTAAGACTTCCTGCAGCATCTGATCCGCGGTCTGGATCGAACGCGAGTTTGCCTGGAAGCCACGCTGGGTTACAATCATGTCGGTGAACTCCTGCGACAGATCCACGTTGCTCATCTCCAGTGTACCGGCAATCAGCACACCCTTACCGGCGGTACCAGGAGCGCTGATATCGGCCAGCCCCGAGTTGATAGACTGCACGTAGGTGTTCTCACCAGCCTTCTCCAGGCCGCCAGGATTGGTGAACGACGCCAGCGCTACCTGGCCCAGGATGCGGTTGGTGCCGTTGGAGAATATTCCGGTGATCTCGCCGGACTGATCGATGCGAAAATCTTCAAGATAGCCCATCGGGTAGCCGTTCTGGCGAAACACCTTGGTGGAGCTCTGTGAGCTGTACTGGGTCATGGAATCGGTAAACGCCCCGACCTGGCCCAGATTGAGCGTAAACTCCTGGGTTGCGGGACCCTCGGGCAGTCCGGTATCGGGATCAATCGGAATAGCCGCTTCGGGAACCTGGAAGGACAGATCGACCGCCAGGTTGCCCTGGTCCAGTACACCGCCCTCGGGGTTGGAAATCGACTGCAGTGTACCGTCGTTGGCAAACTCTACAATAAAGCTCTGCGTATCGGCGCTGGGCACACCGCCAACCGATACGTTCTGCAACACTTCATCCGCGGCTTCCGGACTGATCTGCACGTTGGCGTTCCAGCGGTTGGGCTCATCCTCGACGCGTGTGAAATCTACGCGCAACGTATGAGTATTGCCAAAGCTGTCGAAGATGTCGTATTCGACCGCCCAGGTTCCTTCACGAATCTCGGCAGCGGTTGAGTCCGCGCCAATCACCGGCGTGTTCTTGTTGAGATTACTTGCCAGAAAAACCTCGCTGGTGGCGGACGCCGGGTCCTTGCCGCCAACCGGAATGGTCAGATCTTCTATAGTAGCAGAGGTGTTGATGATCGACTCTCCGTCGAGCTGTTCGGCCATCCATCCCTGCACACGCATGCCGTTGGCGGGATTGACCAGTACGCCTTCCTCGTCCAGACCAAACGCTCCGGCGCGGGTAAAGAAGCTCTGGTCTCCGCTGCGTACTACGAAGAAGCCGCTGCCCTGCACCGCAACGTCGCTCTTGACTCCGGTGGTCTGTAACGAACCCTGCGTGTGAATAGTATCGATGGCGGCGGTCTGCACACCGAGTCCGACCTGTTTAGGATTGACTCCGCCGACTTCCTCGCGCGGGCGCGCCGCGCCCTCCATCATCTGCGAGATCATGTCGTGAAAGTTTACACGCCCACGCTTGAAACCCGTGGTGTTCACATTGGCAACGTTGTTACCGATTACGTCCATCCTGACCTGGTGATTCTGCAGACCGGAAACGCCGGCCCATAGTGAGCGCATCATGGCGAAGCCCCCTTATTCCTGTACTCTTCGAACTTGGCTGTAGTCATAATAGGTTCCATTTACCATCAACTGCGGGTAGTCACCGCCGGTTACCTCGCTGACGCGCCCGCTGACGGTCTGCTCTCCCTGCACAACCTCGACCTCCCTGCCGAGCAGATTGAGAGCCTGCCCCGAAGAGATAAGCCGTGCCAGCCTGGAGAACTCGCCGGACATGTTGGTCATCTGCTCCAGCGACGAGAACTGCGCCATCTGGGCAATGAATTCGCGGTCTTCCATCGGTGCTGTCGGGTCCTGATTCTGCAGCTGAGTAATCAACAGCTTCAGAAAGTCATCCTTGCCCAGGCTCTGCGTTGGCGGTTTGCCCTCGTTGAGCTCGTTGTTGAAACGACTCACCCTGCTTTCCAGGCGCGCCAGTTGGTCGCCGCTCATCAAGTTGGAGATCTCCATCTCGCGTCAAACTCCTTATGCGTACACGTTGACGAGTCCGATCTCGTCCCACCATTCACTGAGGCCAGGAACCAGCTCATCAAACTCGGCAGCCGCTGCACGGCGTAACCCGCTCTGGTTACCGCGGCCGGCGTTGTCGCCGCCGCCCTCGCCAACGGAGACCTCCAGTCCGGAGGTCTCG
>SKLB01000040.1 GCA_007123465.1 Spirochaetales bacterium | reverse complement strand
TCCGGCGCGCAAAGTGCTGGCGGAGTATCTGCCGCTGCGCGCCGCGTTGTTGCATCGTCACGGTGCAGACACCGAGCGTGCGCTGTTCCTGAACCGTAACGCCGGGGCGCTCAGCGCGCGTGGTGTTGCGCTGATCATAGACAAGCGGGTCAGACAGGCCGGCATTGTGACCCACACTTCGCCGCACACGTTTCGCCACAGTTTTGCAACCCATGTGCTCGACCATGGAGCCGATATCCGCGTGGTTCAGGAGCTGCTGGGACACGCCGGATTGTCCACCACACAGGTCTATACCCACATGGGACTGGGCAAACTGCGTAAGATCTATGCGCAAGCACATCCGCACGGCGGTGGGGTAGCAAAGGCAGAGGGAGAATAGCTATGCAAGACAAATGGCGCAGTACAACGGTCATAGCCGTACGCCGAAACGGCACGGTAGCCATGGCTGCCGACGGCCAGGTGACCCTGGGGAATACGATCATGAAGGCGCACGCGCGCAAGATTCGCCGTATTCACGATGACTCTGTGCTGGTGGGATTTGCCGGAGCTACCGCAGACGCGTTTACGCTGTTTGAGCGCTTTGAGGGTAAGGTCAAGGAGTATTCGGGTGACATCACCCGCGCGGCGGTGGAGCTGGCCAAGGACTGGCGCATGGATCGTGCCCTGCGGCGCCTGGAAGCGCTGATACTGACGGCCGACAGAAGCAAGACGCTGCTGATTTCGGGTACCGGCGACATAGTCGAGCCGGACAGCGATGCCATTGCGATTGGTTCGGGCGGCAACTTTGCCTACGCAGCCGCGCTGGCCTTTCTGCAAAGCGACCAGCTGACCGCTGCCAGTATTGCAGAACGGTCACTGGCAATTGCCGCCGGCATCTGCATCTACACTAATGCCGAGATCGTGTTGGAGGAGCTTTCATGAAACGTGAACTATCCGAGCTGACGCCTGCCGAGATCGTGCGCGAACTGGACAAGTTCATCATCGGTCAGGAGAAAGCCAAGAAGGTCGTTGCCATAGCCCTGCGCAATCGGCTGCGGCGCCAGCGGTTGCCCGAGGAACTGCGCGATGAAGTAGCGCCCAAGAATATCATCATGATCGGGCCCACCGGCGTGGGCAAGACCGAGATTGCGCGCAGGCTTTCCAGGTTGACCGGCGCTCCGTTCATCAAGGTAGAGGCAACCAAGTACACCGAGGTAGGCTACGTAGGACGCGACGTCGAATCCATGGTGCGCGACCTTGTATCGGTTGGAATCTCGATGGTCAAGAGCGAGTTGCAGGAGGAGGTGCGCGAAGAGGCCGAGCGCCGCACCGAAGACGCACTGCTGGATCTGTTGTTGCCCGGTGGCCGGCGCCCGGCAGCTGCCGGGGAGACAGCCGAGCCTGCTTCTTCAGCCGGCCAGATCGATGTTACACCCGCCGCGCCACGCAGCGATGATAGCGCTGAGTCCGAGGCCGGCGTGTCCCAGGCAACGCGCGAGAAGTTCCGCAAGATGCTGCGCGACGGCAAGCTCGAGGACAAGGAGGTCGAGGTCCAGGTGTCCAGTGGCGGCGGTTTCCCGTCGATCGAAGTATTCTCCGGATCCAGTTTTGAGGAGATGGACCTGAATCTCGGTAATCTGGGCAATCTCTTTGGTGGTCGCAAGAAGAAGAAGCGCACCTCGGTCAAGAATGCACGCGAGCTCATCCTGCAGGAGGAAATGGATAAGCTGGTTGATTCGGACCGGCTCTCGGAACTGGCCCGCAACCGGGTGGAGCAGATGGGAATCATCTTCATTGACGAGATAGACAAGGTAGCCTCCAAGGAGGGCCGCCAGGGCGTGGACGTCAGCCGCGAAGGGGTTCAGCGCGATATCCTGCCGATCGTCGAAGGCAGCAAGGTCAACACCAAGCACGGTATGGTCGATACCTCGCACATTCTGTTTATTGCCGCCGGTGCGTTCCATACCAGCAAGCCGAGTGATCTGATCCCTGAGCTGCAGGGACGGTTTCCGCTGCGTGTCGAGCTCGAAGCGCTGGGCAGCGAAGACTTTTTCAACATCCTGACGAAACCGCAGAACGCCCTGATCATACAGTACACCGAGCTGATGAAGACCGAGGGCGTAGAGCTCAGCTTCAGTGAGGACGCAATACGCGAACTCTCTGAAATCGCGGCGCAGGTCAACAGCAAGACCGAGAATATCGGTGCACGGCGGCTGCACACCATTATGGAAGTGCTGCTCGAGGAGGTTTCATTCACGGCACCGGATCTGAAGGGACAGAAGATCCCGATTACACGCGAGTACGTCGGAGAACGGCTCAACGAGGTGGTACGGGACCAGGACCTGACGCGCTACATTCTCTGAAAAGCGCTTCAGAAGGCCGGGCTGCAGCCGAGAATAAGAGGGAGGAGGAAGAAGACGCGATGTTTGTCAACAACAACTTTGGACGCACGGTAGATATACTGCACCGCACTATGGACGTCAGTCTGCTGCGGCAGGACGTCATCGCCAACAACATCGCCAACGCCGATACTCCCAGTTTCAAGCGCTCGGTTGTTAACTTTGAGACGGCGCTGGGCGATGCGTTGCGATCAGAGCAAACTCAGCCGCGATTGCAGGCCGCACTGACCAATGAGCGTCACATCCCGTTTCATCGTCCGCTGGATTATCGTTCGGTACGGCCGTCCCGTTTCCTCGATCATCTCACGTCGAGCAAGAACAACGATAACAACGTCGATATCGAAGTCGAGAGCGCCGAGCTCTTGACCAATCAACTGCTCTACACCTTGATGACCAATTCGCTGAACTCGCAATTTGAAGCGGTCAATAGCGTGTTGCGCGGATAAGTGGGGCTGAACCATGGGAATGTTCAATAGCATCAATACTGCAGCCAGCGGGCTGACAGCACAGCGACTGCGTCAGGATGTGATTGCGGATAACATCGCCAATGCGAGTACAACGCGCACAACCGAGGGCGGTCCATACCGCCGCAGCCGGGTGATCTTCCGGCCGCGGGTCGAGCAGCCCTACTTCAAAGGACCGTTTGTGCCGCAGCGGCTCGATAACGGGGTTGGCAAAGGGGTTCGCGTCTCGGCAATTGAAAAAGACTACGACGCCGAGTTGCGGCTTGTGTACGATCCCACCCATCCGGATGCAATACAGTCCGGACCGCAGGCGGGATATGTGGAGATGCCCAATGTGAACGTAGTCAACGAAATGGTCGACCTGATCTCGGCATCCAGGTCTTACGAAGCAAACGTTCAGGTGATCAACGGGGCGCGCACGATGTTTACCCGCGCGCTGGAAATCGGTCGATAATGCAGAATTTCTGGGAGGGTAGCATATGAGACTGTTGAATCCGCAACAAGTGCACGGCGATATATTTCGCCTGGAACAGACAAATCCGCGCCACGTCTCCGCCAGGCGTGATCAGGCTGAGCTTCAGCCTGCACAGGATTTTCGCAGCATGCTGTTTGATGGTCTGAACAACGTGAACCAGCTGCAGCGGGATCACGCCGAACTGTCGGTACAGGCTATCATCGACCCCGAGAGCGTTAACCCGCACGACGTCACCATTGCCGGGGCAAAGGCCAATATGTCACTGAATATCGCGCGCAACGTTGTTGATCGCGTGATTCGTGCGTATCGCGATGTTATCAACATACGGTAGCGCCACCGTGAACGGATAGAGAGAGCGCTGCGCCCACCGGGCGCCATGAACTGGGAGGGGACATGAACAACTGGCTCACAAACACAGTCCGGCAGATCAGGGATCTGTGGGGGAAATGGAAACCGCTGCAGAAGGGTGTCTTTGTAGCAGTGCTTGTCGCTGCCGTGATCGGTATCGTTCTGCTGGTCAACTTCAGCGCAGCACCGCGTGCGGTACCGCTGATCAGCCGCGCAGTCATCGACGACGTCGAACTGAACCGCATCACTACGCGTCTCGATCAGGAGAACGTCAGCTACAGCGTGACCGCCGACCGGCAAATCATGGTTCCCGATGAATCGACCGCGCAGCGCATGCGCGCAATTCTGGCACGCGAAGATCTGTTGCCCACAGACACCGATCCCTGGGAACTATTCGATATCGATCGCTGGACGCAGACCGACTTTGAGCGTAACGTGAATCTGCAGCGCTCGATCACGCGTCAGTTGCAGCAGCACATCGTAGCACTCGATGATGTAGACGCCGCCAGCGTCAACCTGGTAATACCGCAGGCCGAGCTCTTCCGCGATGATCAGAATCCGGTTACCGCTTCGGTGATAATTACCCCCAAGCCCGGTTCGGATATCCGTGAGAACCGGCGCAAGATCGAGGGTATCGAGAAGCTGATACAGTTTGCCGTCGAAGGCCTGAGCAGCGAGCACATCACAATCACCGATCGCGCCGGCATAGTGCTCAATGACTTCGAAGGCATGGAAGGGTTCGATCGGCTCGAGTTGACTCGCCGCGAGTTCAACCTCAAGCGTGAAGTCGAAGGGCGCTACATCAAGG
>SKLB01000298.1 GCA_007123465.1 Spirochaetales bacterium | reverse complement strand
CTCCTTGTGCGTAATTCGGGTAAATGTAGCGCTAAACGGGATCGATGGTCAAGGCCCGCGACGCGCTGCCTGCGACGCGATAGATCAGGCGATAGATCAGGCAGCAGCCGGCGCTGCATGTCTACTATTCATGCGGTTGCCTGCGTATCGTACTTGAAAAATGGAAGACTGTCTTCCATTTTTCAAGTACGATGCAGAGGGCGCGGCCGGAACTGCAGCGATCCACGTTGCTCACGCCTCTGGCAGGTCAGTCACTGCGCTGCGCCGCTGCTTGCCGGCACGTTGCCGGCCGATGGTGTTCCCACAACACCGCTTGCCGCGTATGATACCCGGTAGCATGAGTCCCAGCGATACACCCGTTCGCCAACAGAAGCCGTTACTGATCCGCGCTGCGGATCCCGGCAGCCCGGACGCCTCCGCGATAGCAGCTATCTACAACCACTACGTTACTACCAGTGCAGCCACCTTCGAGGAGCGTCCGATCACTCGCGCCGAGGCACGCCGCCGCATCACCACAGTACGTGAGGCACAACTGCCATGGCTGGTTGCCGAATGCGACGGCGCGGTAGTCGGCTACGCATACGCTGCGGCCTGGAAGGCGCGCCCCGCCTACCGCCACTCCGCCGAAGTTTCAATCTACGTGGCTGCCGCAAATCAGGGCCAAGGGCTCGGGTCGGCACTCTACGGCCGGCTGCTTCCCGAACTGGATCGCAGCGGAATCCACGTTGCACTCGGCGGAATAGCGCTGCCCAATCCCGCCAGTGTTGCGCTGCACGAGCGCCACGGCTTCTGCAAGGTGGCCCAGCTGTGCGAGGTCGGCTTCAAGTTTGGTCGCTGGATCGATGTCGGGTATTGGCAATTGACGTTTGGCGCCTCGGACAGCCTGGGCTGACCCGCAATACGGGCCACAATCGCGACGCCGTCGCAGAACCGCCGTGGTGCGCGCGTTCCAGGAGTTTACAGCGGTACCTGTGACGTAGTACGGTAGCAGAGCGGGCCCGGAATCACACGCAGATGGAAGCACCGGCAATAGCGCACATCGCACTCCTGTTCATCCCATTGATACTTGGCGCCGGCGTCGGCATCACGCTGCTCATCATGCGCGTGGTTCGCCTGGCGCGTTTCCCCGGCTTCGGCGTGCGGTTTGACTCCTGGTTTGGGTTTGTGCCGCGCTGGCTGCAGGTGGTCTGCTGGCTGATCGCGCTCAGCTTTGCCCTGGTTCCCGCGCTCGTCGGGGTGTCGCTGCTACTCCCTGAAGCCGCCACGCCGTCTGTGACGCAGGAGCGGGACGCGGCCCCGCCGCCGGCGGCTGACGGCGTAGCACCGCTGATCAAGCCCGACAGTGCGGCAGCCGCCGCGATTCCCGGCCGGACCGACCGGCCTGACGCACGCGCGGCGCCGACCGCGGTTGAGACCTCCCGTGATCTGGTACCACTGGATATCGACGAACACGGCTATCGACACACACGCATAATCAATCCACAGCAGGTACGCGAGGGAACCTGGCCGGAGGCGATCGATTCGGTCGATGTGCTATTTGTGCACGCCCATCCCGACGACGAGAGCCTCGATTTTGCGTTGCTGATGGCAGCGCTGGCACGCAGCGGGTTGCGCATTGCAACCCTGCTGCTGACGGACGGCGAGTCCGGGCTGGATCGCTACCCGCGCCGCAGCGATTACCCGGGCTACGAGTCCAGACTGCTCAGCGGAGAAGCGCTGCGCGAGGTCCGCATTCAGGAGGCGCAGCGGGCACTCTCGGTATTGGGCTCTGACTACTACATCCGCCTGGCGCTGCCCAACCATCGGTACAACTCGCTCACCGATGTGCTCCCGCTGCCGCAGCTGTTGGAAGCCTGGGGTGGCGAAGCGGCACTCGTACAGACGCTGCTGGACATACTTGCCCGCCTCCGTCCCCGGCTGGTGGTGGCGCCGGACCGAGCGTCGCAGGCCCGCGAGCATTTCGAGCACGAGGCAACCGGTTATCTTGTCCGTCAGGCGGTGCAGCGGGCGGTGCACAAGGGTATCGGCCCTCAAGGCTACGTGGTTTCGGTAGATCCCTTCCAGAAGCAGTTCTATCCCTCGGCGGTCGCGATCCCGCGGTCACCGCGGGGCCAGGATCTGCGCCAGGTGCAGCGCGCCGCGCTGAGTCAGCATCACACCCAGGCCGACGCGTCGGTTATCGGCATCCGGCGTCTGGCCGATCTGCCCTCGGAATACTACCTGCCGCTGTTCTGGCATCTGCCGGAAGCGCTCGGCAACCTGATCGGAGCCCGCGAAGCGATTCTGGCGCGCGAGTAACCACTGAGCGAGTTATCCGTCAAACGTCAAACTCCAGCACAACCCGCGTTCCGCCGTCACCCCCGCATCGATGGCAGAGCAGCGCTATCGCGCTGCGTGTTTCCCTCGGTGTGCAGCACAATACCTCCAACCGCTCCACCGGCGTCGTGCCACGGGCGGCACTCCCAGCGGGTGCTGTCGATCGATCCGTCGCTCGGCCCGAGGCAAACCGCGTCTGACCGCTGTGCTTCGCCACTCAGGGCCCGCTGGAGAAGGTCCGGCCGCGCGGGTGGAGTCTCTGCAAAGACCTCGCGGTAATGCCTCCCGATTACCCAACTCTCAGCTACACCATAATCGTCAGCAAAACGGTCGCTGATGTACATGAAGTGAAGCGTGCGATCCAGAATTGCGATAGCGCTCAGATCGGTTTCTACGACGCATTCTGCGATCCCGGACCACCACGGAAGCCGCTGATTGATCAAGCGCAGTTGGGCGCTGGCGGCGGCCACCATTGCGTTGCTTCCCACAATTGTGTGATTCTGCTTTGCGAGCCGCAATGCCATGCGGATTATCGCCAGCAGGACCGCGTCTGCAGAGGTGCTCACGATGTAGCCGTAACAGCTGATCCCTTCGGTTTGCGTCGCTGTCTCCAACTCAAAGCGGGAGGACAGAAAGACCAGTGCAATCTCGCGGTCTGCCAGAATGCGCTGCGCCGTCTGCACGCCGTTCAATCCTCGTCCAAGATCGATATCGATCAGGATCAGATCTATCCCCGCGGTGTTTCGGGCAATCTCAACCGCCTTGTTACCGCTGTTGGCGCTGATGACCGCGTAGCCGTGCCGCTCGAGCGTCACCTTCCTGGCGAGAGCCCGCAGCGCTTCAGCTTCAACCAGGAGGATCACGCTCTTTCCAGATTCTGCCATAGCCGTAGCCTCCTCAGCGAGCCAACGCCCGTAAGCGTCACTATAGCCCGGATTCGCCACGAAGACAATAGAATTAACTAATAATATAGAGTATTTAAATATAACTGTTGTAACGAGAGCACGACAATTGCAGCACTACAGCCGCCAATTTTCGTCAAACAGCAATCAGCGGGCGTTTCCGGACTGTTATATAGGCTGTGAAAACAGAGCCGTACAGCGGAATGATACAGTCAATGAGCGTTGCCGAGCGCCCGCGCGAGCGCTTGTGCAGCTACGGTCCGGCCGCGCTCGGCGACCATGAGCTGATAACCATCTTGCTGGGAACCGGCGCCCGCGGTCGGCCGGTAACGCAGGTGGCCGCCGAGGTGCTGAAGGTGATCGATCTCAACGGTGCGCGCACCGGTATCGAGGAACTGCTGCGCATTCGTGGACTCGGTCCTGCCAAGGCCACGGTGATCAGCGCGGCGCTGGAACTGGCGCGCCGCGTTCTGTGCCCCGGCAGAGCGCGTATCAGCGTTCCCGCCGATGTCATCCCGCTGGTATCGCACTACAGCGATCGCAAGCAGGAGTACTTCCTCTGTCTGTCACTCAACGGCGCTCACGAGGTCACCGCTACTCGAGTTGTTTCGGTTGGGCTGATCAACCGGGCGCTGGTGCACCCCAGGGAGGTTTTCGCCGAGCCGGTCAACGACCGCGCTACCGCGATTGTAGTGGCGCACAATCACCCCAGCGGACACGTTGAGCCGAGCCGCGAGGACCGCGAGGTTACCGAGCGCCTGGGCGCCGCCGGCCGCACCCTCGGCATACAGCTGCTCGATCATATTATCTTCAGCACTGAAGGCTACTACAGCTTCCTGGAGAACGGCGCGCTGTGAGGCGAAGCCGTAAACCCGGAACAGATCAGCGGTACAGCTGGTTGCTGCTGCCCGACTTCCCGGTGAACGGTATTCGCTGTGCCGCGGAGTCCGGCAGATCATCGCCGGGTTGATATCTTACGCTTTGACCGGCGTCCCAGACCTCTTCGCCGATCTGTATCGTCCCGCTGTCGCTGGAGACATCGAAGCTCAGTTGGTCCAGATCGTGGGCAAAGATCACCTCAATTCGGCCACTTCTGCTCTCCACGCGTCCGTGCTCGCGCAGCGAAAGCCCCATAATTTCGATTGGCCCCGACGCTGTCTCCACGTCCAGTGCACCGGTTACGTCCCACAGATTGACACGCCCGATGGCGCTGCGCAGAAACATATCACCACTGCTGGTGCTGATCGCGATATCTCCGCTGTGTGTGACAACCCGCT
>SKLB01000014.1 GCA_007123465.1 Spirochaetales bacterium | reverse complement strand
TCGGGTTTGAGCCGCAGGCCTTCGACGACAGCGTTCACGGCCGGGGACTCCTGGTCATCGGCTGGCGCGTGGACGGAAGGGTCGACGTCTTCTACCAGACCGGACTCCGGCTCGACCCGCAGACCTATGGAATTACCGGCGCGGGGCTGCACGCCATGGCGGAGCGCTCCTTTGACGGTGCGCTGTTCGAGTTGGGTCCCGCCGGCGTACAGGCGGACATCGCGTTTCATGACCTGGATGGCAGGCCGGTGCGCCTTGTGGTGCGGGAGACCGACCTCCGGCCACGGAGCCCATTCGGCCTGCTGGCGCCGATGGGAATCGCCGCTTCGGATCCGCCGGCCCTGCCGCTGGTCTACGTCGACGGATTCTACTTTGTGCGGCGCGCCGGCACCGAGTACCGCATTGAGATTGACGGACGGTCTCATCGCAACGATTTCATCCCGCTGATCCTGGACGGAACCCCGGTTCACTTGCTGCGCTATTCCGCTGACCCATTCATCGTTACCTGGAACCCCGATGCAGAAGCGATGGTCCGCATACTCGAGCTGGGTCCCGAAACGGCTGCCGGCGCTGCCACTGCTCATGCCGCAGGGGTCCAGTACGACGTGGAGGCAAACGGCGCTTTGCGCGAGATCCGCCGGATGTCCCGGCGCGAGGGGGATCACGAGGTCACAGTCGAGTTCAGCCCCGCCTTCCCGCAGCTTTTCGCCCTGGCTGACGGGGTTGACCTGTCCGGCGAATTCCGCATCACCGCGCAGCCGAGTGTCGGGACGGTGAGGGGCAGCTGGCGGGTGGTGCGCCACGGCGCGGAGCTCGGCCTTGAGGTTGTGCCGGACGGGGGCTGGACACCGGGGCCAGCCCCGCCGATGGCCCGCGTCCTCTTCAGGGCCGTCTCCATGTTTCGAGAGTGGCCCACCACATACGTCTGGCGCGCCACAATTCAGCTCCCGCCGCCCGACGCGCCGCTCCAAAAGCCGATTGCGTTCCAGTCGGGCTGGGAGCGCATTGCGCAATGATGTCCGACATGGCGTTGTACCTCTCGGCCAGCCTGGCGGGGAACAGCATGCAGTAATACCGATGATAATTGGAGCTTAACTATGAAGAAGACCGCAGTGCCCATGATGTGGCAGTATGTCATTTACTCGTATCTTTTGTTCTGGGTCATGATTATCGGCCTGGGTGGAGCCGCATCCATGATCTTCCAGGCTCCGCCCGCTGTCATGAACGCAATAACGGTGCTGTGCAGCTGGTCGCCTACGATTATGCTGCTCTTGATGCTCAAGAAATTGCGGCCAGGCATGACGGTTGGGGGTTTCTATAAGCAGGCTTTCAAAGAAAGGCTCAGCATCCCGCTGCTTGTCGTGACAGCGATGATTGTCTTCGGAATATTCTTTTCAGCGGTATTGCTATTATCCGGTGTACAAGGAACAGCCTTCAGCACTCAGATAGCTGTTCCTTCAGCTCTCGGCGGCGTGATTCTGCTCACAGCCCTGCAGGGTCCCAGCGGAGAAGAATCGGGATGGCGCGGTTACCTGCGGCTTGAACTGGAAGAGCGTTTTGGATTTATGAAAGGAAACCTGGTGCTGGGCCTGATCTGGACTTTCTGGCACACGCCGTTATGGTTTATTGCTTCAAGCTTCACCGGTTCACATCTGCTTATGTATATCGCTTCCAATGTTATCGTAATGACAGCCTTGACTTTTATGATGGGGATCTTTATGAAGCGCTGCAACAATCTGTTCATCCCTTTCTGGATACATTTCTGCTTCAATCTCTCGCTACGTTTCTTTGCAGGAGGCATCTATTTTTTTGCTGCCATCTCGGTTTTGTATACGGCTGCGATACTGGTTCTGCTGAAATACTCCTCTGGAAAGTGGATCGCCCCTGATTCTTCCGTGGACGGGGCGGCGGACGTTCTCCTGGACCGTATGTAGCCATCGATCTCGTCGGGGAAGACAGCCATGCGGATGACCGAATTGCACAGATTCGGAGCGCAGGTTTATACTGAAGCGTGAATCAGCAACATAGTGCAGTTGAAACGTGTGCGGAGGAAGTGTGCCGTACCCTCTGTTCCACTATTGGAGCACGCCCGGTGGGAACTCCCGCCAATAATGAGGCAACCTCGTATCTGCTCTCACTCGCGGAGCAGTGGAAATACGCAATCACCTCCTTGCCTTTTGTGTGTCAGGAGTGGCGGCACGAGCCTTCCAGCCTGCACACGCTGCGCATTCATCCTGGCCCCTTTTCTCTACCTCTGCGGGGCAGTTTTGAGGTTGCAGTTGCAGAGACCTTTGCGGAATTGCGGCAGAAACAGATCACCGATCGGCTTGTAATCATGCGCGGCGCGGCGGCCGAAGAGCCGCTTATGCCCAAAGATTTTCCCTTCTACTATCCGGACGAACACAGGAAAATCATAGATCTCCTGCAGGCCAGACGCCCGGCTGGAATAGTTGCTTTGACCGGCAAGCATCCGCTATGTGGGATGAACCCCTTTCCGCTTTTTGAAGACGGCAACCTGGGAATCCCTAACGCCTATGCCGCCCAACCGCCTGAGCCGCTCCCCTCGCACGTAGAGATCGATCTTCGCTCGCAGCCTTATCGTTCAACCGGGCGCCAACTTGTGTTCACCCGACCCGGCACTTCATCTGAACGAGTGGTTCTCTGCGCGCATATGGACACCAAGTACAACACTCCCGGTGCACTCGACAACGCGGCCGGAGTCGCGGTGTTGGCGGCGGTTATGGAGAAACTCAGGCACAACCCCCTGCCCTGTGCCGTTGATTTCGTACCCTTCAACGGGGAGGAGTATTTCGGAGTGCCAGGACAACTCGGCTATCTATCCGCTCTACGAGCTGAGACATCTCTGCCTGACCTCGTTATAAATGTTGACGGTGTTGGGCACCGCGACTCCCGCAACGCCGTCTCCCTCTACAACTTCGACGAAGCGTCTACCGCGCGCACCCTTGAACTCGTAGAGGCCGACGAGAACGCCACGATGGGAGAACCGTGGATTGCCGGCGACCACAGCATGTTTGCCTTTCAAGGAATTCCTTGTGTTGCGGTAACGTCTTCCAACCTCATGGAGACCGTGGTCGGGCTGACGCACACCCCGGCCGATGCTATTGAGAACGTGGACTTCAGACTGCTTGAATCAGCCGCTGCGTTGATTGTCAAGCTTCTTCACGGATAGGGAATAGACCGGTATTACGCACTCCAATGTGGAAGGCTACCAGCGGACGCCTGGATAAACGAAAGGAGCATATCATGAGCCGTACAAAGTACATTCCAATCATTGTATCGTCGGCCGTTGTCTTCGTGGTGACGGCTGTGGTTGTCACGGCCTTCTATGTCGGCGACATGCGCCGGGCCTACGCGCGGGTAAACGGCGTCGCTCCCGTGCTGGAGTTCCCTCTGGGAAGCATAGAGTACACCCACGGAGGCGCAGGGACTCCGGTACTGGTGGTGCACGGCGGCGGCGGCGGCTTTGACCAGGGTGAACTCCTGGTTCAAACCGTGCTTGGTGACGGCTTTTATTGGGTAGCTCCTTCACGCTTCGGCTACCTGGGCTCCTCGATGCCGCAGAATGTCACCTGGGATGAACAGGCCGATGCCTACGCGTTTCTGCTGGACCATCTTGGCCTGGAGCGGGTAGCGGTGCTGGCGCTCTCTCAGGGCGGCGCCTCGGCTTTCCTGTTTGCCGAGCTCTACCCCGAGCGTGTATCCTCGCTCAGTTGCATCTCGTGTGGCGCGGCACACTCCACCGAGGAGCTCCAGGCTGCGGCAGACCAGAAAGGCCGTATGCTCGCGGCTATCTTCAGTCGTGACTTTCCTTACTGGGTAGTGACCAAGGTCTTTCGGCGGCAGTTTATGGGCCTTATGGGAGCCGACAAGGCGGTGGTAGCCGGACTCACTGCCGAGCAGCTCCAGAATATTGGCCTGGTTATTGACTACATGAACCCGGTGGCACCTCGCGCGGCTGGAGCAACCTTTGACAATCAAGCGCGTCTTCCCGGCCAACGCCTTGCCGGAATCAGTGCCCCAACCCTCATTGTCCATGCTGTGGACGATACCTTGCAACTGTACCACAACGCCGAGTTTGCGGTAGCCACGATACCCGGCGCCAAGCTCATGAGCTTTGAGTCCGGTGGCCATGTGGTCATGGCCGTGGAGCAGGAGGCAATTCGAGCCGGGGTGCAGTCCCACATTATCCGAAACGCAGGTTCATCCCAGGCAAGGTAGAGCACGGCCGGGTTTCTTTCTGCATTTTAGCACCGTTCCAGCTGCTTGATTTCGATGATAAGGATGCCGAGCAGTACGGAAAAGTACGCGAGACCCTGCATTGACTGGTGCCAAAAATGTGCTTTTGGACCCCGCCGTGGGCCCCGCCAGAGCTGCAGCCTGAGGCCGTGGCATAGCGCACGGCAAGGGGTAGTGGGGACCGGTTCTGTGGTGTGATGCAGCGCTAAGCTGCCAGATGCGCCGGCAGCGCCCGCGGGGC
>SKLB01000048.1 GCA_007123465.1 Spirochaetales bacterium | reverse complement strand
TCTGCCGAGCTGGTTCAGCAGCTGATAGATGAAATACGCGGTGGTACTCTTGCCGTCGGTTCCGGTGACGCCGATCAGGGTAAGTGAATCGGCCGGGGCGCCGTAGAACAGCGTTGCCGCCTGCGCCATGGCTACGCGGCTGTTGGGGACTTGGATGCAGACAACCCCTTCGGGGTAGAGCGCCAGCGGCGAAGAATGTATAATTGCGGCGGCGCCGCGTGCTGCGGCTTGCTCCACAAAGCGATGACCGTCGGTGTGTTCCCCCGGCACGGCAACGAAGAGGTCGCCCGGCCGGACGCGGCGCGAATCGTAGCAGACGCCGCTGACCGGTGTGTCGCGGCGGTTGTAAATGCGCTGGTGGTCGACTCCTTCGATAATGCGCGATAGCGCAATTTGCGGCATGGCGAGATAGTAACAACACGGAGAGCATTCTGCAAGCGATAGACACGCTACCGGCTGAACAACATCCCTATCTGAGCCGCCAGCTAATAGCTTACATCGGCAACAAGCGCGCGCTGCTGCCGTTTCTGCATCGCGTGTTCAGCCGCCTGCATCACGAGCGTGCGGTCCGGACGTTTCTCGATCCGTTTGCCGGCAGCGGCTCGGTGGCGCGGCTGGCCAGGTGGATGGGATTTGCGGTGCACGCAAATGACTGGGAGCATTACGCCTATGTTCTGAATCGGGCGTTTGTGACGGTAGACGCGCAGCAGGCTGACCGGCTCTTTGCCGCAGAGGGCGGACTCGGTGCGGTAATCGGACAGCTCAACTCGCTGGACGGTGCGCCGCCGACGGCCTACATCAGCCGCCACTACGCGCCCAGCTGCAGCCGTTTGGCCGACTATCGCCGCGAACGCCTGTTTTACACTCACGAGAACGCCGAGTTCATCGACCGTGTGCGCGCCGCAATTGAGGAGCGCTACCCGGCTGACAGCGGTAGCCTGGAACGTGAGCTGCAGCGTGCGCTGCTGATTGCGCCGCTACTGTACCAGGCGGCCACGCACGCGAACACTTCCGGAGTCTTCAAGGCCTACCACAAGGGGTTTGGTGGTCACGGCGGCGATGCGCTGCGACGCATTCTGAACCCGATGCAGCTGCAGCAGCCGCTGCTGATCGACCGGGAACAGCGCTGCAGCGCCTCAATGCGAGACGCCGCGGACTGCGGCGGCAGCTACGACCTGGTCTACCTCGACCCGCCCTACAACCAGCACCAGTACGGCAGTAACTACTTCATGCTCAACACAATCGCGCGTTGGGATTGCCCGCCGGTCGATCAGCAGCGCCTGGCAGACGGCTCGTTGCGCGTCAAAGCCGGAATTCGCGCGGACTGGGTGCAGACGCGTTCTGCCTATTGTTCCCGTCGTGGCGCGGCGGCTGAGTTCGAGCGGCTGCTGGATTCGCTGGATACGCCGCGGTTGGTCCTCAGCTATAACGCGCAGGGGATCATCGAATTACCGCATTTGATCGAAATCTGCAGCCGCCACGGTCACGTCGAAATAGACGCTACCGACTACGTCCGCTATCGCGGCGGACGGCAGAGCCTGACCCGGCGCAGCGGTAATCACGAGTTTGTGCTGATTGTGCACCGGCAGGAGCGCAGCGGTAGGCGCACAGACATAGCCGGATTCCTGGCGCGCCGCGGTATCGCCGAGTTGTGCGGTCGGGCGTTTGCTCCGGCACGGCTGCGGCAGGTGGCCGGCAGCCGCAGTGCCTGCTTTGATGCCGCCGGCCGGACGGTTGTGCTGCAGTTTGACGCGCTGTACCGCCTCAGCAGCCACGGGCTTTCGGAGCAATTGGACAACTGTGATGCTGCTGCGCTGCAGCAGCTGTTGCAACAGCTGCAGCACGCGGCCTGCGTTGATCACGCCGAAGAGGCTGAGCTCCTGCTGCAGTTACTGGGCCAGACCAAAGAGAGCGACAACGCGCTATGCGGGCGTGACACGCGCGCCGCGGTTTCACGCGTGTTGCGCTGTCTGCGTAAGCTGGCGCACAAGAAGTATCGTACACAGTTTGAAACTCTGTGCGGATTCGCACGAGACCTTGGTCTGCGTCAAGCGGAGCGCTTCGGCGGTCTGGCCGGAGAGATCGATAGCCTGGAAGAGCTGGCGCGCAAGCGGCGCGCCGGATAGTAATTCAAACAAAACGCCGGCGCGCTGCCGCCGCACTGGGCGGCGGCTATGCGCCAATGGCGGCTCAGCTGGGGATAATCAGTTTCCGGCCTCGTTGTAGAGGTAGCGGAAGTAGTCGATGTCGGTGGTAAGCGTCTTGCGGAAACGCGGCATTGTATCGCGGTACGACTGCATGCTGCGGTAGAACTCGAAGAATTCCGGGCTCTGCAGGTAGGCCGCCGAGTAGATTTGCGCGGCCTCGCCGTCTGCCAGGCCGCGGATGCGCTCGGCCTGCTCCTCGGCGCTGGAGATGATGCGCGCTTTCTCGTTTTCCAGTTGTCCGAGGATCCGCAGTCGTTGTCCTTCTCCATCGGAGCGCAACGCCTGCGCTTCACGGTTGCGTTCGCTGACCATACGATCATAGACGCTTTCGGTCAGGTCTTCCGAGTAGCGGATCTGACGGATCACCACATCGATAACGTCGATGCCAAATCCTTCCATGTTGGGGCGCGAATCGCTGAGCATCTGATCGGCCAGCGACTGACGGCCGCGGCTGATACTCGGCTGGCGTATGTCGACATCCAGCAGTCGCTGCAGCTCTTCGGTTGCTTCGTCTTCTTCGAGTTCCTCTTCGGTCAAAGCTGCGGCCGGCTGGCGATCGATCTCGTTGATCAGGTTGGAGTTGCGCACCGCCTCGGGCAGACGGTTGGCGGTGATCACGTTACGCACCGTGCTGTCGATTATCTCATCGAGGCGGCCGTAGGCGCTCTGTACGGTGGTCACCGCGGCGTAGAACAGCGCCGGGTCGGTGATGCGCCAGCGCGCGGTGGTGTCAACCCAGATGAACTGCTGCTCGGCGGTTGGAATTCTCTGCGGCTCTCCGTCCCACGCCATGATGCGTTTGGGAAACGTAACCACGTTGTCGAGTACCGGTGTCTTGAAGTGCAGCCCGGCGTCAGTGGTTACCCCGACGATCTCGCCGAAGCGGATCACTACCGCCTGCTCACCCTCGGTGAGGACGTACAGCGGTCCGAGCATCAGGAACACCACTATCAGGACAGCTACCACTACAGCCATGGTGATCAGTCTGTTGAGTTTCATTGTTGACCTCCTGCGGTGCGCTGCAGGTTGAGCAGCGGGATGAAGTTCTGCAGGTTGCGGTCGATCAGTTCAACGTCTTCCTCATCGGCAAACACATCCTCCATCATTTCATAGTAGAGCCGGGTGCGCGTGGTTCCCGGATCCTGCCGGTATTCGGTGAGGACCGAACCAAAACGCGCGGTCTCGCCTCGTGCACGGTTGACGCGCTGTGCGGCGTAGCCCTCGGCCTGCTGTACGATCTGCTGTGCCTCGCCGCGTGCACGCGGGATCTCGGCGTTGTACTGCTGGCGGCCTTCGTTGATCAGCCGGCTGCGATCCTGTACGGCGCGGTTGACGTCTTCAAAGGCATCCTGCACCCGGCCAACCGGCGGTACGATGTTCTGCAGCCGCACCTGCGTAACCAGTACGCCCATATCAAAAGCGCTCAGGACTTCGTTCATTCGCTCCTGGCCCTGGAACTCGATGTTGCCACGCTCGTTACCCAGAACGTCGATGATCGCGCGGTCGCCCGCCAGCAGGTTGATTACCGACTGCGAGACGTCGCGGATCGTCTTGACGCGGTGATCTGGATCGCGTGGATCGATTGCCGGACGAGCCCGGATACCCAGGCCGCCGGGCTGCGATTCCACGTTGAACAGCCAGGCGCGCGGATCGGTAATGCGGTACTGAATGATCCATTCCACGTCAACGATGTTCAGATCACCGGTCAGCATGATCGATTCCTGGGGAAAACTCTGCTCGGCGTAGCGCGTGGTAACTCCGGGCATCTCGGTGCGGAAACCAAACGACTGGGTCTGGATGACCTGCGTTGGTACGTTGTAATTGCGCTCGATAGCGAACGGCAGCTTGAAATGCAAGCCGGGCGCCACTGTCCGCGCGTATTGGCCGAGTCTCAGAACTACGGCTTCTTCGGTCTGGTCCACCATAAATACACTGCTCATAGCCGTGCCCGCCAGCAGTATCACCACAACAACGGCTGTGATCAGCTTGGGGTTGATCTTGAACGGCAAGTTTGGAGGACTTACGTCTCGCTCCGCCATATGACCTCCTTAAGGATATGGAAAGGGAATATTGTTCTAAGCTAACTTTTCGCGCCGGCGGAGTCAAGGCAATGTTTGCCTGACCGCGAACCGCGCCGCTGATCCTGCCCGGCTGCAGCAAGCTTGACAATCGATCGAGGGCGCACCTATAGTGGGTCGGTATGAAGAAACGACTGATTACCTCCGCGTTGCCGTACGTCAATAACATCCCGCATCTCGGCAACCTGATTCAGGTATTGTCCGCCGACGTGTTTGCGCGCTTCTGCCGCCTGCGCGGCTAC
>SKLB01000317.1 GCA_007123465.1 Spirochaetales bacterium | reverse complement strand
TACGATCTGCTGTTCAACTACATCTCCACGCAATCGGCCGATGCGCTGTTCCTGGCGGGCGATCTGCTGCCGCCGTTCGGCCTGCGACCGCGGGCGCTTGGATTTGACGGCGTGGACTTCGTCAATCGATTCCTGTTGAAACGCCTGGCACAGCTGAAAGATCAACTCGGTCGACGATACCCGGCGGTTTACCTGATTCTGGGCAACGACGACGCTCGCTTCCAAGAGGGTTCGGTATTTCTTGGAGGCACCGAACGCGTCTGGACCTATGCTCACGGCCGACGACTCCGGCTGGGTGACCGTGCAGTCTATGGCTACTCCTGTGTGCCGCCGAGCCCGTTTCTGCTTAAGGACTGGGAGCGCTACGACGTGTCGCGCTATGTTGACCCCGGGTGCGTCTCGCCGGAAGAGGGTGTTCTATCGGTTCCGAGGTCAATGCGTGATCGACGCAACGCTACCATATCACTGGAGCTGGACGATCTGATCGGAGGCGATGACGTATCCCGAGCAGTGTTTCTGTTTCACGTTCCGCCGTACGAAACGGCACTGGATACCGCCGACCTGGCCGGGTACCATGTAGAGTCGGTGCCGCTGGACACACACATCGGTAGTATCGCCGTACGCCGCATGATCGAGGAACGTCAGCCGCACCTGACGCTTCACGGACATGTGCACGAGGCCTTTCGCCTTACCGGTACGTTCAAAGAGAAGCTCGGGAATACCTGGTGTCTGTCAGCCGCGCACGACGCAGACGGCGTGGCAGTAGTAGAGTTTGACCTCTCGCATCCGCAGGAGGCAGAGCGGCGCGTGCTGCGGTAGCAAGCACCAGCCGGCTGCTTCAGTGGCGCAGCGAGAGTTCCTGTGCCGGGTCGGTGACAGCGTTGATCTTGACCGCGTAGCTGGTGCGGCGAGCGATATCCTCATCGGTGAGAACGTGCACGTCGAGCAGGCCGCCGGTGCGGTAGCCCGTTCTGAGGTAGTTCATCTCGTCCAGGCATACACTCCAGGCATCAAACCACGTCCTCAGATCTTTGAGTCTTTCTGCCTCGCCGGTGTGGTGCACTATCAGGTCGATGTCGCTCGCAGGACCGGCGGTTGCGCTGTTGACGCTGCCGATGATGTACAGCGCCTTGATGCCGAAGCGCTCGGGATCGGCTGCGTGGGCAATGCGGTTTGCCATGTCCAGCCTCCAACGCCAGTGTACATCGGCGTCCGGGGTCTCGTGTTGGTCATCAAGCCTGAGTTCCGGTGTCTTGCGCGCGCCGCGCGAGGGGGCGTCAAGCAGCGCCACTGCCTGGTCAAGCTCAGCATTGAAGAGCACGCGAACGATTCTGCCGTCGGCCGACTTTGGAACGTCGATCACGCGCACAACATCTGCCAGATCAGCGTACTCGGGCAGAAGATCGGCCAGCTCGTTGTCTGCACGTCGCAGGAAGCGCTGGTTAAACGTCACGTTTGGATCGCCGGGGTAGAGCGGCAGATAACGAATGGACGCTTCCACCAGATCCTGAAAGAAATGGGTGCCGAAAGACACATCGGGAAGGTAATCGCCGGTTTTCTCCGCGACCTCGATCAGTACTGCAGTGTTGCTGATGTCGGCGTAGGAGGCGCCGACTCCCAGGCGGATATCACCCCGGCTGCCCCAGCGCCCCGGGCCCATCAGAATGAACCTGCGTTTGGGAAGAATGGCATTAAGGCTGCCGATAATCTCCGATACCCGTTGCATGTCGCGCGAATTCACCAACGCCGCGTACTTGTTGGCGTCGACATAGACGATGTGGGTTATCTCGGGGACCAGCCCGTTGGAAACGTAGCGGTTGGCCGAGAAGATAACGTCATCCTGGGGGATGTTCTGCGGAATAGCTGACGGAGCTGTTTCCGCCGACCTGCTCTGTGGCCGGCATTGAAGCAACCACAGCTTGTCACCATTGTACGCAAACTCCACGTCTACGGGGCTAGACAGCTCGGCGGACAGAACCTCCAGCAGATCCTTAAGGGTGGCCACAAACTCGCTGTCGTGGATCAGACCGTCGAAGGTTACCACAAGGTTGTCTTTAGCGGGATCAAGCGTGAGACGGGCTTTGCGCTGGATTCTTTCCTCGGCGTATACCGACACAATGCGTTCAAGCCCGGGCAGAGAGTCGCCGTACTCGGCCAGAAACTCTTTGATGCGAACGGTGACAAAACTGTTGCTGGCCAGATCAATCACGTCCATCTTGGCGGGTGAGTAGCGGGCTATCTCGTCGGGGTCATTGTTGACTCTAATCGAAGGATTTCCCGGGGCGATCAGGACCGGGTAGTCGTCGCCGATGCGGTCAACGGCGCGCGTGCCAAGGCCCGGCACCATTCGTATCAACCCGTCCTCGCGCTGTATCCTGGGGGACCAGCGGAATTCGTTGTTGCTGAAGGCAATCCCGGCGCATGCGGGAAGGTAGTAGCGGCCCACCCGGGTACCTACCACCCTTTGGATGATCACCCCCATCTCTTCGCGCACTTCCAGCAAGCCACGCTCGGCGCGGTACTGTATGGGATCCGGACCAAACAGCGAAGAATACACCTCGGACACGGCGTCGAGCAGCGCCGACAGTCGCTGGTTCTTGGTCCCCTGGTTCGCCAGAAAGAGGCTCTTGTACTTGCCGGAGAAGGCCGAACCGAACCCATCTTCAAGTCGGCTTGAAGACCGCACAATAATCGGGTCTTCACCCAGATTGTCGAGCGCCATCGACAGCCCCTGGACAACGTCAGGCGGAAACCGAGCCCCCTTGAACAGCTGGATTACTCGCGGGTACTCCTTCCTTACCTCCTCAATCGGCTTGTACTTCTGCTCGAACATCTCTTCCATGTCGTTGTAATGCATAAAGTAGTGCAAGCTGTCAGACGGGAGGTACCATGTCCTGGGCGCTGCCACCTGCGCCAGTCGCGGGCGTTTGGCTGAGTGCGAGCGGAGAATGCGCGTTGCCAGAAACAGCCCCGCCGCTTTGCCGCCGATCACCCCGTGGCTCTTCTTGGGGATGATCAGCTGTGCGGTGAGATCATAGAAGTCGCGCACGGTAAGGTGTTGTCTTGCAGCACTTATGTACTGCAGCTGGTTGGTGATAATGCGGCGGGTCAACAGCACCCGCAGAGCCCGGTCTGTTGTTTCGGAAACGTTCAGTCCGTAGGGCGGATTGAGACTTATGAAACGGCGCACTACTTCGGCCACGTCCTCGAGAGAGTGATCGAGGTTGATAAGCGTCCGAAAGGCAAAACTGGCTTTGTCTTCCTGAAGCCACTTCTGCAGCAGCGCAAGCATGGTGCGTTCTGCCAGCTTCTCCTCGGCAAAAGCAAACACACGCTCGGTCAAGGTGAGATCGTCCGGCTCGGTGACGTGTGCCTGCGGGTAGTTATCGCCGCTCTCGGTGATCTCATGTCGGACCGCAACGCCATACTCGGAGAAGAACTCGCGTGCACCTGGAACATCGTTCCAGCACATGTGGTACATCAGTTTACGCGCGATGCGAGCGTAGAGGCGCTGATCGGTTCGCAGCAGCAGGTCAACAATCGTGCGCCAACGGGACCCTCTGGTTTCTTCCCCATCGCGCCGCCGCGCCTCTATATTGCGCCACCCTACAGCGTCGGCAATGCGACGCGCAATTGCCTGTACCAGCCGCTCTTCTTCCACCAGAAACGGAATCCGGTCTGTATCAGACTCGGTCAGGCAGAACACCTCGACGCTGCCCGATCGTCCCTCGGGTGTCACAATGTGAGCGGAGATGCTTTTTGTGGCTCGTTCGGCTTCTTCTGATCCGTAGCTCTTACCGAACAGTGTGATCCGCGCGCGGCAGTGATCCGGCTGTCGGAACGCAGCCGGAATGCGTTGTGCAACCGACTGCAGCGCGGTATCCACGTCGAGCGATCCGTCGGCAAAGATCTCGTCAATCTGGTACAGGCATGCGAGTTCCTTGGCTCGCTCAGACAGATCGTTGGATACCGCCGGGCGCGAATCTTCACTCATCGCTTCGACCAGCCCGTATCTCTCAGACCCACCCGCGGTCGCGGCATGCACGAGCCACGCGGTCAACGCCGATAACGTACGCGGCGTCACGCATCGAGAGTTTCTTTTTCTCGGCAAACTCGGCCACATCAAGAAACGCTGACGTCATCTTCACATTGAGTTTACCGATAACCTCGTCTTTTTCCCAGAAGTAGTTGGTATTACTCTGCACCTGCTCAAAGTAGCTGCAGGTAACGCCGCCCGCGTTGCCGAGAATATCGGGGATGATGTAGACTCCACGACGGTTCAGCTCACGGTCGGCTTCAGGAGTTGTTGGGCCGTTGGCGCCCTCGGCGATCACCCGGACGCGATCGGGTATGCGGCCGACGTTCTGTTCGGTGATCTGATTCTCCAGCGCCGCCGGTATGAGAATGTCGACATCCTGCTCCAGCCACGCTTCGCCGGGCAGCACTTCATAGCCGGCTCCTTCGGCGCGTGACTTGCTTATGTCGCCGAATCGGTCGGTTATGGAAACAAGCACATCCAGGTCTATTCCTT
>SKLB01000093.1 GCA_007123465.1 Spirochaetales bacterium | reverse complement strand
TGCAGGAGATTCACCATCGGGTCAAGAACAACCTCAACATCATCAGCAGCCTGCTCTCGCTGCAGCAGTCGGCAGCAGAAGACGACAGCTACCAGCAGCCGCTGGAGGTAGCCAAGGCGCGTGTACACGCCATGGCGATGATTCACGACCTGCTGTATCGCTCGGAGAGCCTGGCGCAGGTGCCGTTTCGCAATTACCTTCAGGATCTGGTTCACTATCTGCGCGACGCCTACCACTCGCTGCGCGAGCGGGTCGATATCTCGCTGGACGTCGACGAGATATGCCTCGACATCGCTACCTCAATTCCGTGCGGGCTGCTGGTCAACGAAATAGTGGTCAACAGCATGAAGCACGCCTTCCCGGACGGACGCCGCGGCACAATAGCTGTGCACTTCCAGCAGAAGCACAACAGCTACGTACTGCGCGTCAGCGACAACGGCGTCGGACCGCCGTCCGGGCTGGACTTCATGAACGCCCACAGCGTTGGCATGGAACTGATCCGCGGGCTCTCAACCCAGCTGGGCGCGCAGCTGCAGTGGGACTTCAGCGCCGGAAGCGCGTATACGGTGACAATACCGATCAAACAAGCTCAGCGCGAGGCGCCGGCCTGAGCGGCTGCGCCACGCGTGCCGTTACGCGTAAAATGTAGTATAATTAACCCATAGGAGTAGCGTATGGCAATCGTCATAGATCCGGATGCTACGCGCTCCGTGGAGCGGTACAAGCAACCGCCGGCACCCCGCACCGCCCAGGCAGCCGAGATTCCGGATAACGACAGCCTCGATCCCATCGATCTCGACCGCGCCCCGGATGCCGTGCGGCGGCGCTACCGACCCGGGCGCCGCAGCCGGCGGCGGCGCTACCCGCTGCCGCCGCATATGGGTACCAGGCTCGATATCTACGCCTGACCAGCGTTACGCCCACAAGCGCCGCGGATAGACCCCATCGCTGATCAGGCGTTCAATAGCGCGTTGCACGTAGGGCTTGTCCTGGCTGTAGGTAACACCAAACCAGCTGTCCTGGCTGGCAATCACGGACATCCGCGCACGGCCGGCGGCAATCAGCGAGTTTACCACGGTTGGGATGTAGAGCTCGGCCTTTGGATCATCACCGCGCTGCGCCAGGAAATCAACCAGATGCTCCTCAATCAAGTCAAAGATCGCTGGAGTGAATCCAAATATGTTCATCGACACCAGCGTGTCGCGCGAGATCGAGCGGTAGCTGCCATCCGCCGGGTAGCGCGCAAGCGCATCATCGGCCGGGTCAGGCTCGATAGCCAGCGTCTCCACCGCCTCGATCAGCTCACCTGCGTCATTGGTGCGGCAGACCGCACGGTTGACATGGCCGTGCTCCGACAGGGTATTGCCCAGCAGATAGCCGATCATGGCAAAGTCGGACGCTGCGCGGGCCTTGTTCAGATGATCGGCGAGTAATCGGTACGAGCGGGTGCCGTAGTAGTCGTCTGCGTTGATCACCGCGAAATTGGAGCTGACCTGCGTCCGGGCAGCCCAGACGGCGTGGGCCGTACCCCACGGCTTGACGCGATCCCGCGCCGCTTCCCGGTGGGCCGGCAGGTCTACAAGCTCCTGAAACGCGTACTCAACATTCATGTGCCGCTCAAAACGGCTTCCAACCTTGTCGCGGAAAACCGCCTCTATATCGTGGCGGATCACAAAGACTACCGTACCAAATCCCGCCCGTCGCGCATCGAAAACTGAGTAGTCCAGTAGAGTCTCGCCGTTGGGCCCGACCGGGTCCACCTGCTTGAGCCCCCCGTAACGGCTGCCCATGCCGGCAGCCAGAATCACCAGCGTCGGTTGTGCCATGGCGGCATTGTAGCGCAATGCATCTGCTGTGGCTACGCGGGCACTTTGCGCTTGGAATCTGCGCCATGTTGCGGTAGGATGCGCACAGTAGACCAAACAAGGGGCAAACGGGCATGGTTCCACGAAAACTGCGACTGTTACCGGAGCATCTCTACCCGTCCGATGAGTGGAGCATCATCGAGACTACCTTCACTCCCGAGTGGATCGGTAATGCCGAGACAATCTTCTCGCTGGCCAACGGTTTTCTGGGAGTGCGGGGGCTCTTTGAAGAAGGGCGGCCGGCGGTTGAAGAGGCAACGTTCTGTAACGGGTTTCACGAGACCTGGGACATCGTACACGCCGAGGAGGCCTACGGCTTTGCGCGCACCGGGCAGACAATAGTCAATGTGCCCGATACAACCATTATCAAACTCTACGTGGATGACGAGCCGTTATATCTCCCCACCGCGCGGCTGACCGAGTACCGCCGTACGCTGGATTTCCGCGACGGCGTACTGCGGCGCGACATGAACTGGTCTTCGCCGGCCGGCAAGCAGGTGCACGTCAGGTCCAGCCGCCTGATATCGCTGGACTACCGCCACGTTGGCGCCATCAAGTACGAGGTGTGCATCGACACCGATGCTCCGGTAGTCATATCATCGCAGATGCTGAACCGCCAGGACAGCCGTCCCACCGATGAGCCGCGCAACGGCTACAGCGATCCGCGGCGAGCCAAGGCCTTTGCGCACCGCGTTCTCAACGCACGCGAACATTCGCAGGACGAACACCGTATCATCACCGGCTATCGCACAACCAATTCGCGCATGACCCTGGGTGTCGGCATGGACCACGTCATCGAGACCGACAACAGCTGGGAGTCTCAGCTGAGCTGGAGCGAGGACCTCGGTAAGACCGTGTATACTATCGAGGCGCGCGCCGACGTCCCGATCACCATCATCAAGTATTTCACCTACCACACCTCACGGTCGGTCCCGGCAATCGAACTGGTGGATCGCTGCAACCGCACCCTGGACCGCTGCATCAAGCACGGCTACGACGATCTCGAACAACGCCAGCGCGCCTACCTTGATGACTTCTGGTCGCGCGCCGACGTCCAGCTGGAGGCCGAACCACGAGTACAGCAGGCGGTGCGCTGGAATATCTTTCAGCTGTGTCAGGCCTCCGCACGCGCCGAGACCACCGGCATTCCCGCCAAGGGACTGACCGGGCAGTCATACGAGGGCCACTACTTCTGGGACACCGAGATCTACGTGGCGCCGTTTCTGACCTACACCGATTCGCGCATTACGCGCAACCTGCTGCGCTTCCGGCACTCCATGCTCAACCTGGCGCGCGAACGCGCCCAAATTCTCTCCGAAGACGGCGCGCTGTTCCCCTGGCGCACTATCAATGGCGAAGAAGCCTCATCCTACTACGCCGCAGGTACCGCGCAGTATCACATCGATGCCGACATCGCCTACGCCATCAAGCGCTACGTGGAGGTCCGCGGTGACCGCAATATTCTCTCGGAAGTCGGCGCCGAGATTCTGGTGGAGACCGCGCGTCTGTGGTCGGGCCTGGGGTTCTTCAGCCCCGACACGGGAGCGTTTCACATTCACGGTGTTACCGGCCCCGATGAGTACACTACCGTGGTCAACGACAACACGTTTACCAATCTGATGGCGCGCGTCAACCTGCGTTTTGCCGCAGAGGTGGTCGACTGGCTGGAGAAAGAGGACTCCAAAGCGTACTCGCACCTCAAGCACGCTACCAGCCTCGAGCCCGACGAGGTGCGCCGCTGGCAGCGCTCGGCGGACGCCATGTACATCCCCTACGATGAAGAACGCGGAATCCACCCGCAGGATGCCAACTTCCTCGAGAAAGAAGTCTGGGACTTCGAGAACACTCCCAAAGAGAATTACCCGCTGCTGCTGAACTACCATCCGCTGGTGATCTACCGTCACCAGGTGATCAAACAGGCCGATGTTGTGCTGGCAATGGTGCTGCTGGGCGACGAGTTCTCGCTGGAGCAGAAGCGACGCAACTTTGACTATTATGATCCGCTGACCACCGGGGACTCCTCGCTCTCAGCGTGCGTGCAGGCTATTCTGGCAGCCGAGATCGGCTACGAACAGAAAGCCCTGGAGTACTTCCAGTACGCGCTGCTGATGGACCTGGCCGATGTGGCGGGAAACGTGGTTGACGGCGTTCACATCGCATCCACCGGTGGTGTCTGGATGGCGTTGACCTACGGTTTCGGCGGAATGCGTGATTTCGACGGCCACCTGGTGTTTAACCCCAAGCTGCCGCAGGCGTGGGACCGACTGTGCTTCCCGGTGCGGTTTCACGAAAGCCGTCTTACCGTCGATATCACGCACAAGCAGCTCTCCTTTGAAGTCTTTGAAGGCGATCCGCTGACTATCAGCGTCTGCGGCCAGAAAGTGGCGCTGGAGCCCGGCAAGCGCGTTACGCTGCCGGCGCCCGATGCGGTACAGGTTGATGCGGATAGCTGAGCTCGCCACTGATCTGCAAACGCGTGCCGGCGCCGGCAGCCGCTACCTTCTGGGTATTGCCGGCATCCCGGGTTCGGGCAAGTCTACGCTGGCCGGCGCGCTGGCGGCAGAACTCAATTCCGCCGGCGGCCGGCCGCTTGCGCTAAGCGTTCCGATGGACGGCTTTCACCGCTCCAACGCCGAACTGCAGGCCCTTGGGCTGACCGACTACAAAGGCTGTCC
>SKLB01000038.1 GCA_007123465.1 Spirochaetales bacterium | reverse complement strand
GTGTGCTGGGCGCTGCGTAACCTCGACCGCTGAGCCCCGCTTGTCAAACCCGGCCGCTCTGCTATAGTCTGTTGTGGCATCATGCTGTCTTCCAGAAAGAAAAACCGGAACAAAACAGATCCAACGCCCACTGCTATGCAGGCCGTTGTGATCGAAGAATTTGGCGGACTCGACGTACTGCGTGTGAAAACCGTTGCGGTTCCGCAACCTTCTCATGAAGAGGTGCTTGTACGTGTTGCTGCGGTTGGAATCAACCCGGTTGACTGGAAGACACGCGGCGGCGCCGGGGTTGCACAGCAGGTCGGCGGTATGCCGTTCATTCTTGGTTGGGACATCGCCGGCACAGTGGAGCAGCAGGGCCGCCGTGTGACCATGTTTGAACCCGGTGACCGGGTGATGGGAATGGTCAACTTTCCCGGCGGCGGTGGTGGATACGCCGAGTTTGTGGTTGCTCCCGACACGCAGCTGGTGAAGGTGCCCGACGGCATCAGCCTGCGTGAAGCGGCAGCGCTGCCGTTGGTGGCGTTGACGGCGTGGCAGGCGCTGTTCGACAGCGCCGCTGTGAAGTCCGGGGATCGGGTTCTGGTGCACGCCGCTGCCGGCGGGGTCGGCCATGTGGCCGTACAGTTGGCCAGGTGGAAAGGCGCCTACGTTATCGGAACCGCCAGCCCGCACAACCATGAGTTTGCCCGTTCGCTCGGTTGCAACGAGGTCTACGCCTACGGCGGAGATGAGCCGTGGACCCGCATCGAGGACGTGAAGGCGGTTATCGACACCGTTGGCGGCGAGACACGCGCGCTCTCGCTCAAGCGGCTGTCCCGCAGCGGCACGCTGGTTACGCTGGTGACCGGTGACAGCAAGGCGGGGCTGAACTCGCCAACGCGGGTGAAGAAAATTCTGGTGAAGCCCAATCAACGTCAGCTGGAACAGATAGCCGGTCTGCTGGCAGACGGGACCCTGAAGGTGCACACCACCGTGGTCAACGGACTGCGCAATCTCGCCGAAGCGCACAGTCTCAGCGAGACCCGGCGTGTTCGCGGCAAGATAGTGGTAACGCTATAGGGCTTTAGAGAATGCCGGCTGCCTTGCCGCCTGCAGCCGAGACCTCCAGCACCCGATCGAGATCAGAATCCTCGTGAATCGCCATATATGAGGTACGGATCAGGGCTCGATTTGGAGGAACCGCCGGGCTGACAACCGGGTTGACGTAGACACCGTTCTCGTAGAGATACTTCCAGAATAGAAAGGTCTTCTGATTGTCACCGATTATCAGTGGAATAACCGCAGTCTCGGATGTCCCGATATCAAATCCCAGCTCTGTGAAGCCGCGGCGCATTCTGGCGGCTATCTGCTGCAGCCGGCTGACGCGCTCGGGCTCGTTCTCGATAATCTCAAGCGATTTCATTACTGCCGCCAGGTTTGACGGCGGCATGCTGGCACTGAAGATCAGCGGCCGCGCGAAGTGCTTGATGAAGTCCACCACGGCCTCATCTCCGGCAACAAAGCCGCCGATTGATCCAAACGACTTGGAGAAGGTGCACATGACCAGGTCGGCCATCGCCGCACCGTCGTGGTGCTCGACGGTGCCGCGGCCGGTAGCGCCGATTACTCCGATAGCGTGCGCCTCGTCGAGGTATATCCGCACCCCGTAGCGGTCGGCCAGCTCACGCATCTGCGGCAGTCTGGCGATGTCGCCTTCCATGCTGAACACGCCGTCGGTGACCAGCAGCTTGGGCTCGTCGGCCGGCAGGGACTGCAGAATCTGCTCCAGCTGCTCGATGTTGTTGTGCTTGTAGCGGTGAACCTGGATCTGGCGCGTCATGCCCAGGGCCATGAATATCCCGTCCATGATTGAAGCGTGGTTGAGTTTGTCGGTTATGATGTGCTCGCCACGGCCGACCAGCGCCGATATGGCGCCGAGGTTGGTCTGATAGCCGGTTGTGAAGCACAGAGCGGCCGGTTTGCCGACAAACGCGGCCAGGCGTTGTTCCAGCTCTTCGTGCAGCTTGAGCGTGCCGTTCATGAAACGCGACCCCGAGCAGCTGGCGCCGTAGACTTTGACGGCATCTATGGCAGCTTCGCGGACGCGTGGATCCAGCGAAAGCCCGAGGTAGTTGTTTGAGCCGGCCATGATCAGTTCGCGTCCTTCGGAAATAATCCGGGCTCCGGAAAAGCCCTCGATGGGCCGGAAATAGGGATAGAGCCCCTGACTACGAGCCTCTGTGGCCTCGGTGAATTCGTGACACTTCTGAAAGAGATCGCCGCGTGTCGTGGTAGTGGTGGTGTTCATTCATTGCTCCCCTGTGCGTGCTGTGTGTGTCTGCGCGCGGCGACGACTCTTTGCCACTACGCCGTCCATGAGTCTGTACAGAATTGACGGTGCCAGACGCTTGAACAAGTATACCATGCGTGCCGACCGTCCTGCTATGATGAGAAAGCGACGCCGCCGCAACCCGCGTAGACAGTCCCGGGCTACCTGCCCGGCTTGCAGCGCGGGGCCGTTACCCGACAACGCGGCCGTTTCGCGCGGCTTGATCAGGTTCTCCTGGTGAAGTTGCGGCGTATCGGTGTCGCTCGGACAGAGTACCGACACAGAAACACCGTCGGGTTTGAGCTCGTTGCGCAGAGCCTCGGAGAAGCCGACCAGAGCAAACTTGGAGGCCGCGTAGGCACTGTATCCGAAGCTGCCGATAAGGCCGGCCAGTGACGCAACATTGACAATCCGACCGCCGCGCTGCCGCAGGTACGGCAATAGAGTCTGAGTTGCGCTCCATGCCCCGTAGAGATTCACCTGCATCGTCTGATTGAGCACGTGGTGGTCCAGCTGCTCGAAGTAGCCCGGGTGTGCCATGCCGGCGCTGTTGACCAGAATATCCGGCGGACCGATTCGTGCTACCGCCTCGCTCAGCGTCTGCTGCAGCTGCTGTGAGTCGGTGACATCTGCTGCGACTATGTCGACCACCGGTTGCCGACTGTCCGGCGTACCGCGCGATACAGGCGCTGTGGCCGACAGCAGCTCTCGCTGCGCAACGCCGAGCCGCTGTTGGTTGCGCGCAATGAGAACCAGCGAGGCGCCGTGGCGGCGCAGTTCGTGGGCAATAGCCAGTCCGATGCCACTCGAGCCCCCGGTTATGTAGGCGGTAGCGTCCTGTAGCCATGAATGCATAATTAAACACAATTCTATGAGGTTTGTGCGGTTTGGGCAAGGTGCGCAGCGGGGTTGTGGCGGGATTGTGTCCGTCGGTGAGACAGCAAATGTTGCGGCGCGAGCAGAAATCCTGCATTATACTATGAGGAGCAATCTGTTGAGTCTTCATAGCCATCTGTCTGCTTCGCGTATTCGATTTCTCGATCCTGAAATTGATCGTGATGCGGCGCTGACATCGCTTATCGAGCTGGTCTGCAACGATCAGCCGGCTCTTGACCGCCACGAGGTCACCAGGCGTGTTTTTGAGCGCGAAGCATCGGTCTCATCGTGCGTGGGCGGAGGAGTTGCTCTGCCGCACGCCGTACTCGACCATGCCGGCGAGAGCGTGCTGGCGCTCGGCATTTCCAAACACGGTATTGCCTGGGATGCAGACTCCGAGGATCCGGTGCATCTGGTGATCCTGCTTGTAGGCGGCAGAATTGATCACCTGCGTATTCTGGGTGAGGTAGCAGCTCAGCTGCGCGACGGTTCGCGCTATCAGCAGATTGTGGATGCCGAGAATGCCGAACAGGTGCTGAGTCGCTTTGCCGATGACACGCGGATCTCCAACCGCTACTACGGCGGCCGCGAAACAGATATCTCGCGCCTGGCGTTTGGGCGTGCACGGTCGATTGCCGAAGAATTGCCAAGCGCCAAGATCGTGCTGCACGCCGATGCAATCGTTGACCCCGAGTTCATCGTCGAGCTGGTAGGTGACAGTGATACGATTGTACTGACCAATACGGAGTCCAGGTTTTCTGCAGATCTGCGGCAGCGGCTCGAGATCATCACAATCCCGTTCAAGGGTATCCGCCGCTCCACCAACGTGCAGTTTGCACTACTGTTTCTGTTGTCGCTGGGAAGAATCCAGCGCGACGATACCATTGTCAATGTATTTGGCGTTCCGGAATCCGGACATCTGGATTCGATCCGTTTGACACACATCGGCAACGAGTTCGACTTTCCGATGGAACTGCAATCGGGACGGGTCTCAACCGATGTCACCGAACACGTGCTGACACGAGCGCTGCAGATTGCCGGTGAGCTCGCAGCCGAAGGGCGCGAAGGAACCGCGGTGGGGACACTGTTTGTGCTCGGCGATTTTGAACACGTCCGCGGCTACACACGTCAGCTCATCATGAATCCGTTCTACGGCTACGACGAGATCGAGCGCAGCATCCTCGATCCATCGCTGGAAGAGACCATCAAGGAGTACGCCAAGATCGACGGAGCCTTTATCGTGCGCGGTGATGGCGTGCTGGAGTCCGGCGGCACCTTCCTGATCGGGCAGCCCGAAGCCGATGAGCATCAATCCGGCCTGGGCGCACGGCACGCGGCCGCGTTGGGCATTACTTCGG
>SKLB01000111.1 GCA_007123465.1 Spirochaetales bacterium | reverse complement strand
CGTGCCACAGCAATGCAGCGTAGCGATCACAATTGGCGCGACTCGTTGGTGAGTCTGACCGAGAAGGTGCTGACGTGGCGTAAGCGGCGAAAGCTTATCCGCCACGAGAAGCAAAAACAGAAGAATCAGATTCTCGACTGGCTCGAAGCCTTTGTCTGGGCGGCCTGTGTTGTACTGTTGATTAACCAGTACCTGTTGCAGGCCTACCAGATCCCTTCAGGATCTATGATCGATACCCTGCTGGAGCAGGACCGCATTTTTGTCAACAAGATGATCTACGGCCCGGAACTTGTTCCCGGCATGTTCAAGACCTCAGGCTTTGCCGATCCGGTACGCAATGAAGTGGTGATTTTCGAGAACCCGTCCTACATCGGCAGGGGACCGCTGTTTGACATTCTGCAGCGGGTGATCTACATGGTAACCCTGTCGATGGTCGATATCGATCGCGACGAGTTTGGCAGACCGCGGGCGCATTTCCTGATCAAGCGCGCGGTGGGAGTCGATCATGACCGCTTTCGAGCCCGCGACGGCGTGCTCGAGATCCGGCCCCTTGGTGAAGCCGAGTGGGTCGATGAGACCACCTTCCAGCAGCGCGCCGCTATCGATTATCGTGTTCGCCGCATGATCGATCCCGAGGATTACCAGCTGTTCAGTGAGGCCGGCCGTGCGGTTGGATTGCAGGACTTGAATATCGAGGCGGATAGTGACGAGGCTGCTGCAATCCGTCGGCTGCAGGGCTACAGTTTTCCCGACGCCTACCACATCGACAGCGTGCGCACCAGTACCGTTTACTCGGCGCAGCCGCACAATCGCAGGCTGGCGGCGCGCAACGCTATCTTTACGCAAGGCTGGTATGTACCCGAGGACCGCATGCTGTTGCTCGGCGACAATCGGGACAACTCGCGTGACGGGCGCCATTTTGGCCCGGTGCATACCAACCGCGTGCTCGGTCGCGCAATGTTCCGCTACTGGCCGCCGCGACGCATCGGACGGATTCGTTAGGCTATGTTCAGGTCGCGTGCATCGCGCAGATACTCACTCTACCACGACCGTTCACGCGGTCGGCGGCCGTTACGCCTGCTGCGTTTTGTGCTGCTGCTGTTCGTCGTTTACCAGCTCATCAATTCGTTGCTGCTCAGTTCGTACCGTATCGACAGCAGCTCCATGTCACCGACCTTGGCCGTATCCGAGCGCGTGCTGGCCAGCCCTGTTGGCTACGGTGCGCGGATTCCGCTGTTGCCGTGGCAAACACCGGTGCTGCGTGAACCGCAGCGCGGCGACATCGTGGTAGTTGCATCTCCATACCGTCTGCCTCCCGGTGCGCTGCAGCGGCTGGCCGATCCGCTGCTGCGCTTCTTCACGCTGAACCGAGTGAGCCTGCTTGCCGTCAGCGGCGCCGGATGGGACAATCCCTACATCGTCAAGCGTATTGTGGGTCTGCCCGGTGACACGCTGGAAATGCGCGGTTCGGTGGCCCGGGTTACACCGGCCGGCAGCGCGCGGTCCACCAGTGAGCACGCGTTATCCACTGTCCGTTACAATCTGGAACTGCCCGATATTTCTGCGGCTGACGGCGCGCTGTTCTTCAGTCATAGCCAACCGCTGACCCTTGGCCACGGTGAGTACTTTGTGCTGGGAGATAACCGCGCGGCTTCGATCGATTCGCGTCACTTTGGCCCGGTGACTCGCGACCGCGTGCGACAGCGGGTTGTCCTGCGCTTCTGGCCGTTACAGCGTTTTGGCGTCAGCGGCAGCTGAGCAGCACTACCGCGGCGAGAGCGGCGCTATCGGTGTCTATGTTCACGTTCCGTGGTGCCGCGCCAAGTGCGACTACTGCGCCTTTGTTTCGCAGCCGATGGACAACCCGCGGCTCGCCGCAGCAGTGGTTTCGCACAGCGTTGCGCTGCTGCAGCGTCGTCTCAGGCTGTGCGGCAACCCTCGCGTTGATACGGTCTATGTCGGCGGCGGCACCCCTACCGTTTTATCTGCCGCGCTGCTGCAACAACTGCTGGGCGGTATTGCAGGCTGTGTTGGCCCCGGCGTCAGGGAGTGGACCGTAGAAGCAAACCCCGATAGCGTTACGGACTTGCAGCTGGGCTGCCTCGCGGACTGCGGAGTTACCCGTCTGAGTATCGGAGTTCAGAGTTTCCAGCCGCGCCTGCTGCACGCGCTGGGGCGCAGCTGCCGCACTTTTGATCCGCACCGCGCACTGACTTCGGTGGCCTGCGGCTGGAGCGGTCAATGGTCGCTCGATCTGATCAGCGGGATTATGGATCAAAGTGTGCTCGAGGCCACCGACGACGTCGAGCGCGCCGTGGGATACGGTCCGCCGCACATCAGTCTCTACGACCTGGCAATTGAGCCTGGTACGCCGCTGGCGCAACGTCTGGGCAGAAGTGCGGCATCCGGCTATGCCAACCGTGCTGCGCTGACCAGCGCCACGGCAGCCGGTGTGCTGCAGCGCTGTGGTTACCGGCGCTACGAAGTCTCCAGCTACGCCCGTCCGGCGGCCGAGAGTCTGCATAACGGCGGCTACTGGACCATGCGCGATTTCATCGGCGTTGGACCTTCGTCGGCCTCTGCGCTCAGCCGCGCCGATGGAACGGTTGTGCGCTACTGTGATCCATCGGATATAGCCGCGTTTCTGTTGCTCGGGCGTGGCCGCGGCTGCTGGGGTAGAGCAGAACGTGTCAATCGGCGCTCGCTGATCCTGGAGCGCGCAATGCTCGGGTTGCGTACCGCCGCCGGTGTATCGCCGGCAGAGATTACCGAGCAGCTGGACCGTGGTCGCGCCGCCGCTACGCGGCAGCTGCTGCAGCGCTGGGATGCGCGCGGTTACGCGCGTTTGTCTGCAACGCGCCTGACAATGACCGCCGGCGGCTGGGAACGCCTCGACCTCTGTCTGCGCGAGCTGGCTGCGGTAATCGGGCTATCTTGACAGCTCTTGTGCGCCGGTGGTAGCGTAAGCGGCATACTATCCGGAGTTGATCAGAGAGGCAGTTCATGTCAGGCCATAGCAAATGGGCAACAATTCGGCACAAGAAAGGTGCCCAGGATGCAAAGCGCGGTAAGATCTTTACCAAGCTGATCAAGGAAATCACGGTTTCCGCCAGGCTCGGCGGAGGCGATATCGACGCCAATCCGCGGCTGCGCACGGCGGTGTTGAAAGCCAAGACCGCCAATATGCCCAAGGACAACGTCGAACGGGCAATCAAGAAGGGAACCGGCGAGCTGGAAGGGGTCGATTACCTCGAAATCACCTACGAGGGCTACGGCCCCGGTGGGGTGGCAATCATGGTTGACGCGCTGACCGATAACAAGAACCGCACTGCCGCCGATGTTCGCAGCATCTTCGCCAAGGGCGGTGGCAACCTCGGCGAGACCGGCTGTGTCAATTACCTGTTCCAGCGCCGGGGTGTAATCAGCTATTCGGCAGAGAGCTATACCGAGGATCAGATCCTCGAGCAGGCGCTCGAGGCCGGGGCCGATGACGTTGTCACTCAGGGGGATGCCATCGAGGTGACCTGTGCTCCGGATGATTTCCACGCCGTGGTCAGCGCCATGGAGGCCGCCGGGTTTGAGCATCTGGATGCCTCGCTGACGATGCTTCCCGATGCAACGGTATCGCTTGACAGCGACGGAACCCAGAAGGCGCTGAAGATGATTGAGACTCTCGATGACCACGACGACGTGCAGGAGGTATACACAAACCTGGAGATTCCCGATGATTTCGACGGGCAGACATGAGGATAATACTGGGGATTGACCCAGGACTGGCGCAAACCGGCTACGGGCTGATCGTGGTTCAGCGAAATCGGTTTCGCCATCTCAGTCACGGCGTGATCAGCACGGCCGCCGGAGACAGCGCCGGCCGACGGCTGCATCAGCTGTATCAGCAACTCGGCGAGCTGCTCGACCGGTTTCAGCCTTCACAGGCGGGAGTCGAAAGCCTCTATTTTGCGCGTAACGTGAGCAGCGCCATTCCGGTGGCGCAGGCGCGCGGCGTAGTGCTGTTGCTGCTGCAGCAACGCGGCATAACCGCCGCCGAGTATCCGCCGCAAGCCATCAAGCAGGCGATTGTCGGTCAGGGACGTGCCGAGAAACACCAGGTGCAGGATCTGGTGCGCGTGCTTCTCGGAATGAGCGAGATTCCCCGGCCCGATCACGCCGCCGACGCGCTGGCAGCAGCCATCTGCCATCATAACAGCGGCGACGTTGCCGCGCGAGTGGCTGCTGCACTGGACAGCTGAGGGAGGATTGTGTGTTCAACAGTCTGACTGGCCGTCTGAGTGAGACCACCGCGTACGGTGTGCGTATCGAAACCTCCGGCGTTGAGTGGGATCTTGAGACCTCGGCCCAGACTATCGCCAAGCTGGCGCGCAGCCAGGAAGCGGTACGCGTCTACACCTACCTGCATCACCGTGAAGACGTGATGCGGCTGTACGGGTTCTACTCTGTGCCCGAGCGCGCTCTGTTTCTGGAACTGATAAAAGTCAGCGGCGTCGGGCCCAAGCAGGCACTGCGCATTCTCTCCGGTGCCGGGATCGAGCG
>SKLB01000184.1 GCA_007123465.1 Spirochaetales bacterium | reverse complement strand
TGTTCAGGCGCATTCCGCGTGTCACAGATGGGCCACCGGCGGTTTCACTCTCTCCAGCTCCACGGCTTCCCGTTGAGCGGCTTTGCGACGAACCGGCGGCAAGCGTGAATCTACCACTTTGCGACAACAGCGTCAAGCCTGCCGCGACTCAAATGTTCAGCGCGCCCTGCCGAGGCCGGCGCGGCGGCCGGCGCCGCAGTGGGTCACACTCAGCCCTCTTCCTTGCGCTTCAGCGCCTCGAGCGCGGATTCCTTTTCGCTGATGCGCGCTTCGATCGAGGTGATCTCCTCGATGATCTCTTTGAGCCCTTCTGCGGCGGCATCGACGTGTGCTTCACCCTGCTTGACCAGTTTCTCGTAGGTCACAGCGCCCAGCTTGGCGGTCAGTTTCTCGGCGCGCGATTCCAACTGCATGATTTCAACGCGCAGCACGCCGCGCTCGCCAAGCTCGTGCGCGGTTCCCCTGGCTTTATCGAACCAGTCCCTGGAAGAATCAAAACTCTTGTCGATAGTTGTCTTCACTCGATCCCAGAAATCCATGTCTTTGCTCCTTCGTTTTCTTCTTCGTCTTCTTCTTCGTTGACCAAAACGGCCTGCTGATCTAAAATTACGCAGCTTCGGCAGCAAAAGCAAAGGAGTTCAGTATGAACCTGGTATTTCTCGGACCCCCGGGGGCCGGCAAGGGCACAATGGCAACCCGTGTCTCAGAGCATTTCAAAATTCCGCACATATCAACCGGAGACATCTTCCGCGCCAATATCAAGGGGCAGACCGAGCTCGGCAAGAAGGTCAAAGCGATACTGGACGCCGGAGACCTGGTTCCCGACGAGCTCACCATAGAGCTGGTCAAGGATCGCTTGAGCAAGGACGATGCCGCGGCCGGCTTCATCCTGGACGGCTTTCCGCGTACCATCCCGCAGGCCGATGCGCTGGCCGGTTTCTCCACGGTAGACCAGGCGCTGAACTTTGTGCTGCCGGATGAGGAAGTCATCAAACGTCTGTCCGGCCGGCGCGTGCACCCGGAATCGGGCCGAACCTACCATGTGCTGTTCAGCCCTCCGCGCACCGAGGGCAAAGATGACGTCACCGGCGAGGATCTGGTGATCCGCCCCGATGACCAGGAAGACGCTATCCGCAACCGGCTGGAGGTCTACAAGAAACAGACCGAGCCGCTGATTGCGTACTACAGTGAGCGCGGGCTTCTGGTTGACGTGGACTCCGCTCCGGCGCCGGATGAGGTGTTTGCACAGGTTCTGAAGATTCTCTCCTGATCAACATGATGCGGCCGCCGGCGCGGCCGCGGAATCACGGTTGATCATCGACTGAAGCCTCAGCGGCATCGGGTTCCAGATCGGCCGGTAGCAGCTGATAACGCTCCAGCAGCGCATACAGCGCCGCCGGGGCCACCAGGTCCTGGTCCTGCAGCACGGCGAGAATCGCCTCGCGGTCGGAGAAGCCGGCCTCGAGCGCCCGCTCCATAGTCTCCAGCCCGCGCTGCGAATCCTGCACCCCCACCAGCAGCGCCGCTGCCTCACCAAACAGCGCCCGAGGGCGCTCGGAGTGATCCGCAGGCACCGACTGATAGGCGCGCAACGCCGGGGCAAAGTAGCGTTCGCGGCGCAGTATGTCGGCCACTTCCACAACGCGCTGGTAATCGCGCGGAGAGCTGTCGAGGTAGCGCTCAAAAACGGCAACCGCCCGCTCGGGCTGCTCGGGCAGCAGCAGCCGGCCGTAACGGTAGAGCAACTGCGCGTCTGTCTCCTCCACCGCAACCGCGCGTTCGTAATACCCGAGCGCTTGCTGGAGACGCTGCTGTTCTTCGGCAATCCGGCCCAGGTTGAACAGCGCGTTGGCGTTCAGCGGCGACAGCGCCAGTATCTCCTGGTAGCCGGCGACCGCGCGTTCCATATCACCGGAGAGATAGTCCACATAGGCGAGGGTCTCGCGCAGCAGCACATTATCGGGGTCATCAGCCAGCAGCTCCTGCAGGGTGCGGCGGGCTTGCGGATAGCGTCCATCGCGTACGTAGGCGCGCGCCAGATTGTATCCCGCCGGCGAGAGCCGCGAGTCCAGCGCCAGTGCGCGCTGATAGTAGTCCGCGGCGCGCTCGAAACGCTCGAGGTCATAGTAGGCGTTGCCGATGTTGTAGTACTCGCGGGCCAATTCGCTGCCGCGCACCCAGGTTGCACAGCCCGCAGCGGTCAGCAGCGCCGCCGTTAGCGAGACCACGGCTACGCTCTGCAGCAACGGCCGCCTAGACACCCAGAACGGTCTCTTCAATCTTGCGCACCTGAGCCCGGTAGAGGTTAGAGATAGTTGATCCATAGTCGGCGATCAACTGGATAATGCTGCGCGGCGCCTCGGGCATGTCCGAGCCGTTGAGGCGGTCACCGGCGTCGCCCAGGCCGGGCATGATATAGGCGGCGTCGTTCAACGCCGGGTCCATCCACAGCGTGTACAGGTAGGCGTTGGGTATTGCACGGATAATCCGCAGCGACCCCTTGAGCGCCGAAATAACGTTGAAGAAGCGCACCGAGCGCGGCTTGACGCCCTGCCCGTGCAGATAACCCATAATGGTCACCAGGCTGCCGCCGGTTGCGTTCATCGGATCGGCAAAAATGAGATCCTTACCCTGCAGACTGTCGAGGTCAAAATAGCTCTTGCGCAGGTCGAGGATATACTCCATGTTGCTCTCTACCTTGGTGTCGTCGCGCTTGATACTGAATAGCGCAAACGGCGTAACGTAGCCGGTAGACGAATACTCCTGAATCTCCTTGGACATGATCATTGACGGCAACAGCGCACCGCGCAGCATCACGCACATCACGCAGTTCTCGAGCTGCTCGTCGATATCGGGAATCTTGTGCACCGCGTAGTTCTGCACCGGAATTGCAACCGGTGTATTGACAATCAGATGGTTCTTCTTTTCCGGCCCGGGAGCCGAATACGCCAGGTTAAACAGCAGCTCGTAGGCGCGCTGCACGTAATAGATGAACTCGTGGTTCTGCGTGCGTACGTCGCGCAGCTTGGCAATCAGCCGCGAGGCCTCGCCGTGAACTTCGCGCGGCGTTTCAAAAGAATAGACGCGCACCGCCGGCGAGCTCTTGAGCACCTGCTGCATCCGGTTGCCCATCTGCGAGAACAGATCGATCAGTCTGCGCTTCTCTTCGGCCTGGCGGTTCTGGTTGCCGGTGGACGCCAGCACGCTGCTGGCCGCCAGCGCCTGATCGTAGAGGCCGTGCATCTCCTCGATGCTGGCGCGGTCCTGTTCGGTCAGGTACCCGTCCAGATCCTTGGCGCTAAGAATGACTTTGTCCATGATGGGCCTTTAATTGACTCCCAGGCCGAAGGTGGCTCCGAGCGCAAAGGCGCGGTCATTGTCGTCAAAAATGTCGGCCAGGATGGCGTCGATCACAAACTTGTACTGCGAGGAGCCCAGCGGTGCGATGCGGATGCCGGTGTTGTAGGCGCCTCGATAGCCGGGGCTACTGCCGCTGGGAGCAATGCTGTAGGAATAGTTGGCAAAGTCATTGATCCAGTGCACGTAGCCGCGGAAGAGCTCGGGGAAGAGCGTCAGCTCAAAGCCCATTGAGAAGTCGATATCGCCGTCCGGTACGTTGTCGCTGAAGGTCTTGCCGAACACAACCGTGGTGGCCGCCGGCAGTCCAAAGAAGGCGCCGCCGTAGGTGCCCACCAGATAGGCCTGCACCGCGTTGATATCCTCTCCGCCAAGCTCAATCAGTTGAATATTGGTGCCGATGCCGGCCGCCGAGACGCCCTCTTTGAAGAACTGGAACTTGCCGTGGACCAGAAACGCCCCGCTGTCATCCGGGTAGCTGTCCATAGTGTCGTAGGCAACACCGAGCTCTGCGGTGCGAAAGAGACTGACCGTGGCCTTAAGCAGATGTGATATGTCCCCGTTATCGAACACCGCGTGATAGCCGAAGTCCAGCCCCACATCGGCGGTGCGCTCCCAGCCGATCTGAGCTGTGGGCGTGGTTATCAGCCCGGTGGCTCCGTTGAACGCCATACCCTTGGTGGTAGTCTGCGCGTAGGCCGCACTGCCAATCAGCAGCGCCAGAACAACAGCCGCGATCAATACTCTTCTCATCGCTCACTCCTTACGCAAAGTACGCTTATTGAGGTCCACTATGACACTATCATCAAAAAAAGCAAGCGTTTCGGCATAAAAAAAACCCGACAGGCCGGTGGGCCTGTCGGGCATAGAGGCATCTCCTAGGGGAATTGAACCCCTGTTGCCGGGATGAAAACCCGGTGTCCTAACCACTAGACGAAGGAGACGTATGAGGCGTAGATTACCGATTTCGCCGCGCTGCGTCAAGCCCGCACAGGGCGGCGGTGTACCCCTGGCCTCTGCCTGCTAGAGATCCTTGAGCCACTCCTTGATAACCACCACCTCCGGCAGGCGCCGCAGCGACTTGACACTGAAATTTGTCAGCACCACCGCCGGGGTCTGGCCGGCAACGATACCGTAGTCATTGATGCGCTCGGGGTCGTGGATCTCTTCAACCGTGACCGCTACTGAACCGAGCTCCTGCAT
>SKLB01000244.1 GCA_007123465.1 Spirochaetales bacterium | reverse complement strand
CGGCGAACGGTTTTTCCGCATGTGGCGCTTCTACCTGCTGTCCTCGGCGGCCTCATTCCGGATCAGGCGCATCCAGCTGTGGCAGTTTCTGTTGTCCAAAGGGCCGCGGCCGGGGCTGGTTAACCGGATCGAGTGAGCGGCTGGGTTCCGGCCTGGTACGCCCGGCTATTTTGCCAGCGGCGCCAGCGCGCGCCTGCCGCAGACCAGGTTGGCCACGATGCGTCCGCACTGCACCGCAGAGATAACGCCTCCGGGCCACAGCGCGTAATGGCCGCAGGCGTAGAGGTTCTCAAGCGGCGTGCGTATCATGTTCAGCTGCGGCAGCCGGAATAGCGGAGAGACCTGGTCGTCGTAGCACCAGCCGCCGCTGGAGCCTTCGGCGTTGCCGGTGAAGCGCTTCAGGGACAGCGGCGTCCCGACGTCCATGAACTCGATATGGCGCTTCAGCTCAGGGACCAGGTTTTCCGCCAGCGTTACCATCTCCTGGCCCACCTGCTGCTTGAGCTCGCGGTACTCGGCTGTGCGCGGGTAGCTCTCACCGCCGTTGTTCCAGTGCTGCTGCCAGGCGTGCGAACTGTAGGTCTGCAACGTGAGTGTACTGCGGCCCGCGGGGGCCGACCGGCTCTGCGGGCCGAAGTGGTTCAGTGCAAGCCACATGCGGCTGTGGACGTCCCGCGGTGAATCTCTGTGCGGGAATATCACGTCGTAGTTGGGAAAGTAGAAGGGATGATGCGCGCCGCCCAGCCTGTCCGCCAGGGCCTGGTCGCTGAGGTTCAGGCCGAGATATACGCTCACCAGGCCTTCGGTCAGGCGTGCGCCGTTAAGCTTGCTCACCAGTGCCGGCTTGAAGTACTCGGGGCCGAGCAGTGTGTTTACCAGCGCACGGTAGTCACCGGCATAGACAAAGCTAGTGGCGCTGACAGTGTTGCCGTCGGCGGTGGACAACTGCGCCGCACGCCGCCGTCCTGAGCTGCCGCCCTGGATACGTGAAACCCTGGTATTGAAGCGTACCTCGCCGCCGGCCTCGGTAAACGCGTCCATAAGGCTGCGGTGCAGGCTCTGCATTCCGCCGCAAGGGTACCAGTAGTCGTGCGACCAGATGTGCCAGAAGCCGGCAAAGAACAGGTACGGCATGCGGTAGTAGCCGATCTGGGTCAGCCAGTGGCGCAGCTCCGGATTGCGAATGACGCTGCACGCTCTTTCACGATAGGCGAAGGTGCTCCAGCGCTTGAGCTTTGGCAGCCACGGTACTACCGGGGCAAGCCGGCGTACACCGAAATCATGCAGCAGGGGGAACGCCCACGGCGTGCACACCGAACCGAGGAAGCGTGAGACCTCGCGAATCTCGGCAAACAGCGGTTTGAAACCCGGTTCAGCGGGAAAGGCGGTACGCAGCGCATCCTCCACCGCATCAATTCCGTCGATGTAGAAATCGAAGTCCTTGCTGACCATACGGTAGCGGGCCTTGATCCACTCATGCTTCTGGTAGACTCCCAGATCCTGCAGAATCGGGAAGACGGCGCCCAGGCTCTCAAAAGACTGGTCGCCACCGTCAAAGTAGAACCCCTTACGGCTGAACCCGGACATGTTTCCGCCGCTCTGGTGATTCTGCTCCAGCAGCAGCACGCGCTTGCCCTCACGGACCAGATAGTTTGCGCACACCGAACCGGCAATGCCGGCGCCTATCACGGCAACGTCGTAGTCAGCCACGGTTTTTCCCCCTGGCGCTAAGGGTAGCCCTGTCGCGAACTACTTTCAATAAACTGTTTTGCTCAGCATTGCAGCCATAGACAGTGCCGATGTGCTACAATCGGGCTCCACGGAGACTCATGCAGAACCTTGACGATTATTATGCCGACCGCCGTTGCTTTCTACCCACGGCGGCCGGTGACAGCCAGGCAGATAACCTCGACTTCATCTTCGTTAGCGGTGACGCCTACGTTGACCATCCGTCGTTTGGTCCGGCGCTGCTGGGGCGGTTGCTGCAGAGCCACGGCTACCGTGTGGGCGTGATTGCACAGCCGGACTGGCGCTCGCCGGGCGACTTCAAGCGTTTGGGGCGGCCGCGGCTGGGTTTTCTGGTCAGTGCCGGCAACATGGATTCGATGGTGGCAAATTACACCGTCAGCGGCAAACCACGCCGCCGTGATGCCTACAGCCCCGGCGCTGAGGGCGGACGGCGGCCGGACCGCGCAACACTGGTCTACTGCACCCGGATCCGTGAGGCATTCAAGAACGTGGATATTATCATCGGCGGAATCGAGGCTTCGCTGCGGCGGCTGGCGCACTACGACTACTGGTCCGACCGGCTGCGGCGGTCGATCCTGCTGGACTCCAAGGCTGATCTGCTGGTCTACGGCATGGGTGAGCGGGCAATGCTCAGTGTTGCCGCAGAACTCGCTGCCGGCAGGCGGGCCGCAGAGCTCACAGACATCCGCGGAACGGTGTGGAAATACCGCGAGGATCAGGCTGCACTGGCAGAGAGCGTGGCGCAGCGTCTGGGATGCAAGCCGGTTCAGCTTCCCGGCTGGGAATCGTTGCAGGACGTGACAAACGGCAGGCGCGCCTACGCCGAGAGCTTCCTGCAGCAGTACCGCAATACCGATGCACTCAACGGCGACGTGCTGGTAGAGGCCTACGGTCCGTGGCGTATTGTACAGAACCCGCCGCAGGCGGTACTGGAATCCGACCAACTCGACCTGATCTACGAGCTCCCCTACGCGAGAACCTTTCATCCTGACTATGCGCCGGCCGGCGGAGTTCCCGCCGTAGAAGAGGTACGCTTCAGTCTGGTGAGCAATCGCGGCTGCTTCGGCGGCTGCAACTTCTGCGCGCTGACGTTTCACCAGGGCCGCCGCATGGGTGCTCGCAGCAAAGAAAGCCTGTTGCGGGAGGCCACCGGCATTACTGAACTGCCCGGGTTCAAGGGCTACATCCACGACGTTGGCGGTCCCACGGCCAACTTCCGGGCACCGTCGTGCCGGCGGCAGCTCGAGCGCGGTGTGTGCAAGGATAAGCAGTGTATGTTTCCCGAGCCGTGTGAGAAGCTGAACGTCGACCACAGCGAGTACGCCGATATCCTGCGCAGCCTGAGGGCACTGCCGCGCGTCAAGAAGGTGTTTGTACGTTCCGGGTTGCGGTTTGACTACCTGATGCTTGATCCTGATCAGTCGTTCCTGCGCGAGTTATGCCGGCATCATGTCTCGGGGCAACTCAAGGTTGCCCCCGAACACATCGCTCCTGCGGCACTTGAGGCGATGGGGAAACCCGGCAGCGCGGTCTACGGCCGCTTTCGTCACGCCTTTGAACAGGTCAACCGAGAACTGGGCAGCAAGCAGTTCCTGGTACCGTACTTCATCTCCAGTCACCCCGGCACAACCGTGCAGGACGCCATAGCGTTGGCAGAATACTTCAGAGACCAGGGAGGAACGCCGGAGCAGGTGCAGGATTTCTACCCAACGCCTGGAACGCTGGCCACCTGCATGTACTACACCGGCATTGACCCGCGTAACGGTAAACCGATCTTCGTTGCCAGAACCGCCGCAGATAAGGCGCTGCAGCGCGCCCTGCTGCAGTACCGCGAACCGGCAAACTACCGTAGGGTTTACCAGGCGTTGACCGCAGCCGGGCGCTCCGACCTGATCGGCAACGGTCCGCGCTGCCTGATAGCGGACCGCCCGCCCCGCGGTGACCGTGCCCAGCTGCCGGCCGCCAGGCGGCCTGGCGCGGTTACGTCCCGCGACGGTAGACCTCGCGCCCGCCGACGCAGGTGAGCGCGGTGCACTCCTCGCGCGCCAGAGTAAACAGCGCGCCGAGCTTCTGAGCGGGCGTTGCCGCTGCCTCGATAACCGCCGCAAGGGTACCGTCTGCGGGAGGATTGACAATAACAAAGTCAGCCTGCTTTCCCGGATCGAGACTGCCGACCTGGTCATCGATGCCCAGGATAGCCGCCGCCGCGCCGGTTATCAGATAGAGCAGGGCGGCGGGGTCCAACGCAACGCCGTCACCGCGCTGACGCTGCATCTCGTATGCGGCCAGCCCCTCTTTGAGTAGACTGAAGCCGGTGCCCCCGCCCACGTCGCTGGCTACCGCAAACGGGATCTGGTGGTCGAGATGCCGCTGCATCCAGAAGCTTCCGCTCCCGAGGAACGCGTTCGAGGACGGACAGTGTGCTATCGATACCGCGGCGGCGGCCATGCGCCGGCACTCGGACTCGGTTGGGTGAAGGTTGTGCGCGTAGACGCATCCGGGGCCGGTTAGACCGTAGCGCTCGTAGGTTGCAAAGTAGTCTTCGGCCCAGGGGAACTGACGTTTCACCAGCGCGATTTCGTCGTGGTTTTCATTGATGTGGGTCTGGAACAGGGCACCTTCGGTTTCGAGCATCAGGCTGCCGCACACCTCCAGGATCGCCTCACTGCAGCTGACCGAGAAACGCGGCGTGACCGCGTAGCGCATCCCGTTGAAGTGGTGCCAGCGGTCAATCAGCGTGCGGCTGGCGCGGTAGCACTGGTCCGCGTTGTGCAGCAGCGGCGGCGGCAGCTCGCGGTCCCCGAGCGACAACCCGCTGCAGATGCG
>SKLB01000064.1 GCA_007123465.1 Spirochaetales bacterium | reverse complement strand
TCCAGATCATCGAATATATCGGCTGCCGCGGCTGCGGCGCTGCTGACCAGGAGCAGAAGAATCAGAAATCGTTGCATAAGGGCCTCCGTCTATACCAAGCATAGCTACAGACGCGGTTGACTGCAAGGCCGGCACGGCCTTGGCCGGGTCATAATTGTCTATATCTGCACTGAAGTTATAAGCTTTATTAATTCGAATAGTTGTTGAAAACGCGCAGCGTGTGCACTACAGTGGGTGGTATCAAACACCGGAGAAGCAAGCAATGATACTACGTGTCCGCTATGAATCCATATTCTTACCGCAGGGAGTCGGTTGGCATCGTATGGCTGCGCGCCTGCCATGAGAGTGCCCCTCCTCGCTTGTCCTCGCAAAGCCTGTGGAGACGCTCCGAGGGGCACTTTTGGGCGCGGCGTACCGTATTTGGTCTACCAACCGACTCCGTGCCGACGAACGCGACGCCTGACTTCGCTGCTGCAGACGGACAACCCAGAGGGCCCGCAGTACACGGTCAAAATGCGAACTGCTTGGCGCTAGGATAAGTCTGGAACAGAAGGAGGAGGAATCGACAACACCAAAACCTCTGGCGCTTCGGTTTTCCGTGTGGGCAGGATGAAAGAAGCTGGGAGATTCGTCATGCTCTCTTCAGACAAGACAAAAAACTCTACGAGAAACTGCTGGGATTGGGGGCGCCGTGGCAGGTTGAATCGCTGAATCTGCAGAGGGCCGAATCGAAGTTCACCGTAACGCTGATACATGAAGCAGTGAGTCGATTCGGGTGTCCGGAATGCGGTCAGGAAAGTCCGGTTTACGATCTCTGTCATCGGCGATGGCGGCATCTGGATACCTGCAGGTTTATCACGATGATCGAAGCCGACGTGCCGCGCGTTGCACTACGGATCAAGTACGGGATCGGTGGCTGGTACGCTTACGGTAATATCGCCTAGACGCACTTTTGAAGCCGCAGACCGCGAGTTATCGCCCAGAAAAATGAAATTGGGCGTGCCGTAGGGGTTGAAACCGTTAAAGCCTTCAAAGGCGGTGTAGTCACGCACGACTCCGGTCAGGATTTGCTGTCCGTCGGCGAACAGCGCATATCTGCTGCCGAGAAGTGTGAGTCGGTATGTGACAAGTCCTGCGGTAGAGTTCCAGTCGTGCCATTCGGCGCGCGCGAAGAGACCGGACGGCTCGCCGCCCTCATGTGCCCATATGCTATCTTTCCAGAACCCCAGTGAGATCCCGAGAAGATCATCGCTTATTACAATAATGCTGAAGCCGGCCCGGTCGATGCGACTACCGTGGTCTTCTTCGACAACCTGCAGCGCAAACGTTACAGTGTAGCCGCGGCTCCGCACAAGTTCGGGGACCGCCTGCGAGGCGGCGATGTAACCGGCCAGATCCGTGGTGGCCGGCAGCGTGTCGAGAATAGTCACATCGGTGTCGTAGACCTGGGTTGCTTGGGCACCGGACAGAGGATAACGCAGGTAAAAGAACTGTTGATCGTCGGGAAGCGTTCCCAGGCTACTGTCGTACAGGATGCGGGTCCCGTCGCTGTTCTGACGCTGACCGTCGTTAGGGGACGGACTCCAGAGACCATCACAGGCCGTAGGGATCAGCATGACCACCGAGATCAGCGGGATCACAAAAGCCGCTTGCGATTTGGTGCTCTGCATACGTTTCCTCCGTCATGATGACTGGGTCAATAGTCGGCATTGTTTTTCGGATTGTCAATAGTTTCTCACGGCAGGTGCGCAATCACTTTTCTGCCAACCGACTCCGTGCCGACACACGCGGCTCCTGACTTCAATGCTACAGACAGACAACCCGGAACGCCCGAGGCGTTACACGGTCGGAACAGCTGCAGTAGAGGATTCAAGGCTGTTACGAAGCTTGTGAAAGATTCCGGGTACGAGTGTGTGGATAGTTCCGATTGGTGCGGAAGGTGTGGATGCCGGGGCGGGCAACGCGAATCGGAAAAACTCTGAGTCTTCGCTCCCCCCGTTTCACAAGCTTCGTCACAGTCAAAGAAAATTCTGATTGACAGATAGCGGAACTCGGTCTAGAATGACATGGACTTTTTTAAGAGGGTTTAATTAGTGGCGGCGCCCTGCAGCAGTGCGGGTGAGATCGAGGAGGCTATCGGAATGGCAAAGAGCATGCAAGAGCTTTACGACGAGCGGATGGATCGCTACTGGAAAGCCAATCATCTGCAGAAACCGGACAAGGTACCGTTTCGTCCGTGTGCTGCGGAGCTGGCCGGCAAGATCGCCGGATACACTGCGCAGCAGGTCACACACGATCCGGACTTGGGACTCGATGCGGTTGTCAAGATGTGTCAGGCCGTACCGGGAATCGACGCAACGGTGGTCAATATGGTGTTTGTCAACACTTCGGTCACCGAGTCCTACGGACTGAAGTACTACAAGGTCCCGGGGATCGACCTGGACGCCGATGATTCGTTTCAGTATATCGAGCCTCAGACCGAAGAGGACGCGTTTATGAAGGTGGAGGAGTACGACCGCTTCATCGAAGATCCTAACGAGTTTGTCATGAACGTCTGGCTGCCGCGCACCTCCAAGTATATGGTACCGCCGGGTGAGCAGAACACGTGGAAGAATAACCTTGCGTGGTTGAAGAACGGAATAGCCATCCAGCAGTACTTCCAGAAGCTGGGCGCCAACGTGGCGCGCATGCAGACTGAAACCGGTACGGTCTCCAGTCTTGCCGGGGCTCTGAAGGCGCCGTTTGATATTCTGGCTGACAAGTTTCGCGGATTTCGCGGTATCGCCTACGATCTGCATCGATGTCCGGACAAGGTTCTCAAGGCCACCGAGGCGGTTGCGCCGCATATGGCGTGGAATTGCATCGCCACCGCAGACCCCAGCAGGAAGGTACCGTGCAGCCACTGGATGCATCGCGGTGCAACCGGATTCTTTTCCGAAGAGGTGTTTGAGAAATTCCACTGGCCCACGCTCAAAATGGTTACCGAGCAGATCTGGGAGGCCGGAATACAGACCATCTACTACGCCGAAGGCAAGTGGGCGCGCAATCTGAAGCATTTCCGCCAGCTGCCCGAGCAGAGTATCATATTCCACTGCGACAAAGATGACATCTACGAGGTCAAGCGGGTCCTCGGTGATAGATTTGCCATCAGCGGCGGGGTACCAAACGATATGCTGGCGTTCGGCGAGCCGGCAGATGTGAAGAAGCGCGTCAAACAGTTGATAACCGACTTCGGTCCTGACGGCGGCTATCTGCTGGATGCGGAGGCGATTATGCAACAGGACGTCAAGGTCGAGAATTTCATCGCAATGGCACAAGCCTGCGAAGAGTACGGTTACATCTAACGGATCAACAGGAGTCGAGGAGGACTATCGTGCAAGAGACTAAGAGCGTGCCCGGGGTCTGCTTTCCCTGGGAAGAGAAGAAGAAAGAGTACACAGAGATAAAGGGTGACGAAGAAGTTGTAAAGGCATGGTGGGAAACGTATGATGTTCACGCCTACGTGCATTTGTGGTTTTGCGTGACCGGATTGTAAGCACTACGGAGGAGTCGGGATCACATGGATATCAAGAAAATCTCTGATCTGTTGATTGAGCTGGAAGAAGAGAAGGTCTACGATGCTGTGGATAAGGCGATAGAGCAGGGCGTTTCGGGCAGAGAGATACTGAAGGCCAGCCAGGCCGGAATGGCCACCATCGGCGATATGTACAAGCGGGAAGAAGCATTTGTGGCAGACATGATGTTTGCCGGCGAGATCATGCGCAACATCCTTAACAGGATCCAGCCGCTGCTGGAGAAGGAAGGCGGCAGAGAGAAAGCCATCGGCAAGGCAATCCTCGGCACGGTCAAGGGTGATATTCATGATCTGGGCAAAGACGTAGTCATGATTGCGCTGGAGGGCAACGGATTTGAAGTCATAGACCTGGGCGTTGATGTAGCGCCGGAAAAATTCGTTGAGGCCGTCAATAACAACCCGGATGCCAAAGTACTCGGGCTGAGCGTGTTCCTGACCTCGGCGTTCCCGTCCACCGAGAAAACGGTCAAGGCAATCGCTGAATCGGGCAACCGCGACCGGGTCAAAATCATGGTTGGCGGAGCGCCGGTGACGGAAGTGGTTGCGCGTGAAACCGGTTGCGACTATTTTGCCGAAGACGCCGCTGCAGGTGTGAGCTATACCAAAAGCGTCTACGGTGCCTGACGGCATAACAGCCGCCAGCGCAGCAGTGAGCGGCAGCGGCGCAGCTGCGGGGGCAACCGCGTGAAGATCGTTGGCGAGAAGATAAACGGCACGCTCGCAAAGGTGCGCACGGCAATTGAGAACCGCGACGAGGAGTACATCCGGCAGTTGGCACTGGCTCAGGTCGAGGCTGGCGTTGACTGGCTGGACGTAAATGCCGGTACTTCACCCGCACGAGAACTCAGTGATCTTCTGTGGCTGATCGAGTGCGTGCAATCGGTAAGCGAAGTTCCTGTCTGCCTGGACAGCGCCAATCCCGAGCCACTGGCACACGCGGTGCGCAAACTGGACCGCAGTCCGATGATTAACTCCATCAGCCTGGAGCAGAAAAAGGTCGCCGAGATCCTGCCGGTAGTGCGGGAGTACCAGTGCGATGTGATCGCGCTTGCAATGGATGACAACGGAATGCCGCAGAACGTTGAACAGCGGCTGGAGATTATCGGCCGATTACTGGAGCTGACCGATGGCGCCGGTATTCCGCTGCACAAGGTCTATATTGACCCGTTGCTTATGGGGGCTGCTACCAACACCGACAGTGGACAGATTGCGCTGGATACCATCGGTCAGACCGCTGCGAGGTGGCCGGGGGTTCATTTCTGCGCCGGCCTGAGCAATATATCCTTTGGATTGCCGCACCGGTCGATCATCAACCAGGCGTTTGTCGGCCTGGCGATCGCTGCTGGTCTGGACACCGCCATCCTTGATCCACTGGACAGGGAGCTTCGAGCGGCGATACTGGCTACCGAGCTGGTACTCGGGCGTGACCGTCACTGCCAGAACTACACTCGGGCAGCAAAGAAACAGGCAATTGGAAGGCAGCGGTCGGCGTAGTATAGTATCGCAATGCAGAAATCCGTGGAGCTGAATCGAGCGGGGGAAGCAGCCGGGACGCTGCTCGATCAGAACAGCATCAAGCTGGCCAATCGGAAGGTGATTCTCGATCTTCTGCTCCAGGAACGAATTCTTACCAAGCAGGAGATAAGCGAGCGCACCGGGTTCAGTTTTCCCACCGTATCAAACAGTATAGGCAGCCTGTTGCAACAGGGATTGGTGCGCGAGGCGGGAACCGCAGACTCAACCGGTGGCAGGAAGCCGAAGCTGATCGAGTTCAACCCCAACTCGCGCTTCGCGTTCGGGGTAACCATCCAGGGACAGGGCATCCGCGTTGTGCGGTCCAACATCGACATGCAAATTGTCGACGATGTGGAAGTGCCGATCCGCCGCGGTGCCAGCGCTGCGGCTCTGGTTGAAACGATCTGTACGTCAGTCAGCGATATGATCTGCCGCAGCGGAACATCGATACAGAGCTTCCTCGGAATTGGCGTAGCGGTATCGGGATACGTTAACCGCAAAACAATCATGATTGAGGCTGCGTCTAATCTGGGACTGAAAAACGTCAGCCTTGCTTCGCTTGCCGATAGAACCGGTTTGGCGGTGTACATCGAGAACGAGGCCAACGCCGCGGCCTTGGCCGAGCAGCGGCTTGGTATTGCGCAGGGCATGAGCAACCTCATCTATATTTCGATAACCGAAGGCGTCGGGTCGGGAATGATAATAGACGGTCGGTTGTATATGGGTGCCCACAATCGTGCCGGTGAATTGGGGCACCATACGGTTGTTCCCGGGGGCAGGAGCTGCAGTTGCGGTAAGCGTGGTTGCTGGGAGCGCTACGTAGCAGAAGATGTGCTGCTGAACGAGTACCGCTCGGTTACCGGTAACGGCGGCGTTGGTCTCAAGGAGTTTTTTGCCGATCTCTCTGAGCAGCGCCCGCAGGCGGCAGTACTCTGGGAACGCTACATCTCGTATCTGGTCACCGGGCTGCACAATATTGTAGCCATTTACGATCCACACTACGTGGTCATAGGGGGAAATATCGCTGAGTATCCGCAGCACCTGCTGCCGGCGCTGATGAAGGGTGTCTTCGGTGCTTCGTCGTACTCCCAACGTGAAGACACGTATATCCTGGTGTCCGAGCTGAACAAGGACGCATTCATTCTGGGCGCGGCATTTCTGCCGATGGGCACGCTTCACGCCCGCCTGGGGTGAGTCTGCATGAGGCAGCAATGAAACGCGTTGTCAGGATCAAACCGTTCAACATCGATGCGGAGTACAGCGCCGGCGATGTACTGTTGGACGTTATCATACGCGCAGGGATACCGATCGCCAGCTACTGCGGCGGGCGCGGCACGTGCGGCAAATGTGTGGTAGAACTGCGCAGTGGTGCGGTTGAGGCGCGGCCGGGCATGCCGGTGAAAGCGGCGGTTGAAGCTTCAGCAGGACAAAGCCAGCGGGTATTCGCCTGCTCGGTTCGGGTTCGACGGAATTGCTCGATCGCTATCCCCGGCGGCTCTATTGACTCGTCTCTGCAGACCCAGACCGAGCACGCGGACCTGCGCAAGTTTACGAGTGCAAATCCTGCAGTTGAGTTCCGCACAGTCTCTCCTCCAGCGCCGGATCTTGATGACCCGCGCTCGGATGCCGACCGCCTGACGGCTCAGCTGATGATCGAGCACGGGGTGGAGGCTCGGTCTATAGACGCCCGGGTGCTGCGCGAATTGTCACAGACTCTGCGCAGCAACGTTTGGAACGTCGGCGTTACGCTGTATCAGCATGAGATCATTGACGTCGGTTCGCCAAAGCAGACACCGCTGGTTGTTGCCGTGGATATCGGCACCACCACGTGTGCGATCTATCTGCTGGAGTGCAATGGCGGTCCGCAACTGGCTGTTGCAGGGGTGGCCAACCCGCAAACGCCATACGGGGCGGACGTGGTCAGCAGAATCAGCAGGGTTGTTGAGGCGCCTGAACTGGCGGCTACACTGCGTGCAATGCTGGTAGAGCAGTTCAACGCAGTGATAGGACGCCTCTGCGCCCAAAGCGGCGTCACAACCAGTCGGATTGCTTGTGCCGTGTTTGTGGGCAACACCGCCATGCATCACCTTTTTCTGGGGCTGGGAGTCCAACAACTGGTGAACTCGCCCTACGTTGCGACTCTGTCACGAGAGTATCTCGTCAAGGCCAGAGAGATCGGCTTGTCGGTTGGGCCGGGAGCTTACGCCTGTTGCCTGCCGATTGTGGCAGGGTACGTGGGGTCCGACCACGTGGCGATGTTGCTTGCTTGCGGGGCGAGGCAACAGCGCGGCAATGTGCTCTACATCGACATGGGAACCAACACAGAAATGTGTCTGGCAACCGCCGACAGCCTGTTTGTTGTCTCGACACCTTCGGGGCCGGCCTTCGAGGGAGCGCATATTCAGCTTGGAATGCGGGCAGAAGCCGGGGCTATCGATTCGTGCTCTATCGACGAGCAGGGTAGATTCGCGTATAGCACCATCGGTGGACAGAAACCGAGAGGGCTTTGTGGCTCGGGAATCCTCGATGCTATTGCAGCTGCCTTCGGCGCCGGTATCATCGATTGGCGCGGCAGGTTGCAGCAATGCCGGCAGGTAAAAGAGGTATCGGGCCAGCGACGGCTTGTGATTGTTGCTGCTGACGATACCGATGAACATAACGAGGTGTTCCTGACACAGGCCGACATTCGCGAGTTTCAGCTTGCAAAAGGCGCCATCAGCGCCGGGATTGCTGTGCTGGCTCAGCGTGCGGGAATCGAGCTACATGACATCACCAGAGTTGTTATTGCCGGAGCGTTTGGATCTCACATAGATACCGGTAACGCGCTGCGCCTGGGTATTCTCCCCTTGCCCGAGGATACTCAGATAGAGCAGGCTGGCAATGCGGCCGGCGCAGGTGCGTGCATGGCAGCGGTCGACGCTGCGACGTCTGACTCAGTTCAAGCCATCTGCCGAGAAATTCAGTATGTTGAACTGGTAACCGCGGCAGCTTTCAAGTCAATTTACGCGCGGGCCACCTATCTTGGTACCCGGTTCGTGCAGCGAGGTGACCGATGATCAAGAGTGATTTCCACTTCGAACTCGATCAAACCGCGGTGTTGAGCTACGCCGGTGGCGCCATAGAGAAGCGGCTCAGGCATCCCGACTACCGCTGGGTTCTCGATCACGCCGCTATCAACCTTCAATCTCTGGCGGACCCGCTGGTGGTCTGGAACCGTTTTGCGATAACCGGACAGGTGCACGACAAAGTCCTGCTGCAGAACGGAAGTAAAGTTGGCAGTGGACCGCTGGCTGCAGTGGTTGCCGGTGCTCACGAGCTTATAGTGGCTGTGTGCACCGTTGGACCCGCGCTTGAGGCTAAGGCAAAGGCGCTGATGAAGGGCGGCTCGATGCTCGAGGGGATCATACTCGACGGCGTAGCGTCGTGGGCTGTTGATGATCTTCGCTGCATGTTCTACAGCTGGGCCATGCAGACGGTTAAGGATAATGAAGGCTACCGAACCAGCACCTATCTGAGTCCCGGCGAGTCTGATTGGTTGATTGATGACCAGCGCGTGATATTTGAGCTGCTGGCCGCTGAGATTCCCTCAGACAGAATAGCGCTTACCGAGTCCAACGTGATGGTGCCGTTCAAGTCGCTCAGTATGGCCTTTGGTATTGGCCCGGACGAGATGGGGAGCGAAGGTGAATCGAACTGCGATCGCTGCACGATCAGGGAAGTCTGCAGATTCCGTCCGTTGAGAGCAGGGTAGTAGCGCAGCGGGACCAATTCGCGTATACTGGCACGCCACCAGCCACTACCCGAGGTACTACTACATGCAGGATCAGCTTTTCGACTTTCTCGATTCCACTCCTACAGCGCAGCACACCGCGCTCCAGCTGACCGACCGGTTGAGCGCCAATGGCTTCGCCCGTCTCGATCCACGACAGCCGTGGCAGCTGGAGCGCGGCGAACGCTACTTTGTGACCCGCGGTGCAAGCGTGGTGGCGTGGATCAGCGGACATTCGCCGCCGGGCGAGAGCGGGTTCCACGTCGCTACCGCGCACACAGACAGTCCGGCACTGAAGCTGAAACACGCCGCGGTGCGCAACGAGAGCGGCTATCTGGTTGCCCCGGTAGAAGTCTACGGTTCACCGATCTACTCCAGCTGGCTTGACCGCGATCTCAGCATCGCCGGGGCGTTAGTGGTAGAGCAGGAGAAACTGCAGCCACCGCTGGTGGTTCCGTTCGCTTTGCAGCAACCGTGCGCGGTGATACCCAATCTCGCAATCCACCTGAACCGCAAGCTGAACGAAGGCTTTGCCTATAGTGCGCACGATCACCTGCACGCCGTACTGGATATCGGCGCGGACCGGCATTCGGGAGTCCAGCCGCACGACGCCCTGCTGCAGGCCGCAGCGCGCGTGGCCGGGGTGCAGGCATCCACAATCATCAGGGCTGAGATGTTCCTCCGTGATACGCAGCCGGCAACACGCACGGGACTGTCACAGACGCTGTTCAGCGCGTCGCAAATCGATAACAAGGCCGGCTGCCTGACGGTGTGCGAGGCGTTGTGCGCAGCGAAGACCGCGGCAACAACCGCGATGGCCGTCTTCTACGATCACGAAGAGATTGGCAGCCGAAGCTGGTCGGGCGCCGATTCGGTCCTATTGGCGCACGTCATGGAACGTATCGTGACGCTGGCCGGGGAGCCGGCGGAGGCTCGCTACCGCGCAGCGGCAGCATCCACCATCATCTCAAACGACGCCGCCAATGGCCTGCACCCGAGCTATCGCGATAAACACGACAGCGCCTACGCTCCGCTGCTCGGAGGCGGACCGGTGCTGAAGAGCGACGCCAATCAGCGTTACGCCGGAACCCCCGAGCTGGAAGCCGCGTTTGCCGCTCTTTGTCGCCGAGAAGGGCACCCGATGCAGCAACTGGTCAGCCGCGCCGATATGCGCCCCGGTAGCACGGTGGGGCCATTCAGCGCCGCGCACACCGGCATTGCTACTATAGACGTGGGTATACCACTGCTCGCGATGCACAGCATCCGCGAGACCGCTGCGCTGGCGGATGTGGTAGCGTTGCGTGACGTACTGCGGGGTTACTTCGCATGAGCAGCCAACAGCACAATCAGGGTATTCGCAATATTGCCATTATTGCGCATGTAGACCACGGCAAGACCACGCTGGTCGATGCAATGTTCAAACGCAGCGGCGTGTTCCGTGACGGCCAGGTGGTCCAGGAACGCCTGATGGACCGCCTTGATCTGGAGCGCGAGCGCGGAATAACCATCGCGGCCAAGAACTGTGCCGTACGCTGGAAGGACGTCAAGATCAATATCATCGATACCCCGGGGCACGCTGATTTTGGCGGAGAAGTGGAGCGCGCACTGTCGATGGCCGATGGTGCCCTGTTGCTGGTTGACGCCGCCGAGGGGCCGCTGCCGCAGACGCGTTTTGTGCTCAAGAAGACCCTCGAGGCCGGACTCAAGGTTATCGTGGTAATCAACAAGATCGACCGTAAGGATGCCCGGCCACAGGAGGTGCTGAACGAGATTTCCGATCTGTTTATCGATCTGGATGCTACCGACGAGCAGTACGAGTTTCCGCTGCTGTACGCCGTGGCGCGCGACGGAATTGCGCAGCGTTCGCCGGAGGAACCGGCGCACAACCTCGATCTGCTGCTGGACCTGATCGTAGAGCAAATCCCTGCTCCGGCGGTTCGAGCGGAGAAGCCGTTTCAGATGCTGGTGTCCGACCTTGGCTATTCGGACTACCTCGGTCGTCTGGCGATCGGGCGGGTTCATAACCGTAGCGTACGATCGGGTGTTCCGCTTGTAAGGATCGACATCGACGGACAGCAGCGCACGCTCAAGGTGTCGCGGCTGCAGGTCTACGACGGTCTGTCGATAAGCGAGACCGACCAGGCCGAGCCCGGCGATATCGCGGTGCTTTCGGGGATCGACGAGGTGCACATCGGCGACACTATCTGTACCGCCGAACAGCCGAAGGCGCGCCGGCGCATCGCGGTGGACGAGCCTACCGTCGCGATGCGGTTTCTGCGCAATAACTCGCCGTTTGCCGGCAAAGAAGGACGATACGTGCAGTCCACCAGGCTCGGTGAGCGGCTGAGCAAAGAAACAATGCGCAACGTATCGCTGCGGGTGGAAAGCGCAGCCGACGGCGAAGGCTATGTGGTGCAGGGGCGTGGTGAGTTCCAGATGGCTATTCTTATCGAAACCATGCGCCGCGAAGGGTACGAAATGGGCGTGGGACGGCCGCAGGTAATCTTTCAGATGCGCGATGGCGAGCGGCAGGAACCGATAGAGCGGCTGTTTATCGATTGTGGTGAGGAGTATGTCGGCATCGTCACCGAGAAGCTGTCTATCCGCAAGGGACGGCTGGTCAACCTGGTAAACCACGCGCGCGGCCGGGCGCGGCTCGAGTTCTCGGTGCCGTCACGTTCGCTGATAGGCTTCCGCGATGAGTTCCTCACCGACACGCGCGGGACGGGAATCATGAACGCCTACCTGGAAGGCTACGAAGCGTACCGCGGTGATTTCCCGTCGCGTTCAACCGGTTCGCTGGTCTCCGATCGGCATGGGCAGGCGGTAGCCTACGCTCTGTTCAACCTCGAGCCGCGCGGACAGCTTTTCATTGGCCCGGGTACCGCAGTATACGAGGGCATGGTGGTCGGGGAGCATAACCGGGACAATGACCTCGATGTGAATCCGTGCAAAACCAAAAAGCTCAGCAACATGCGCGCAGCCGGGCGTGATGACAACGTCATTCTGACCCCGCCGCGACTGATGCCTCTGGAGGCTGCAATCAACTTCATCCGCGAGGATGAGTTAGTCGAAGTCACGCCGCAATCGGTGCGCGTCCGCAAGTCGGTGCTCCCCGCAGGTGAACGCAGACGCGGCGGTACGCACTAATGAGTTCTCAGGGGCGTAGGTACGCCGGACTTGACAATGTAATGAACGAGGTGCTGCAGGCGCATCGTTCGCTTCTCTCAAGCAGCGATCTGACAACCGCGGTCAACAGCGCGTTTGGCAAGGTGGGAACCGCGGCAGAAGTGGACCGGGTTTATGTTTTTGAAACGCACGTCGATAGCTCAGGGGTAACGTGGGCCAGTCAGCGTTTCGAATGGGTTGCAGCGGGGGTGGAACCACAGATTGATAACCAGGAGCTCCAGAACATCGCTCTGCGTGAAGCAGGCTATTCTCGCTGGCTGGACTCTTTTCTGGCGTTTCGCCCAGTATACGGCAGTATCGATCAGTTTCCTGAAGCGGAGCAGCCGAAGCTGCGTCAACAGGGGATCCGTTCACTGTTGATACTGCCGCTGTTTGTTGGTGGTGCGTTGAAGGGCTTTGTAGGGTTTGATGACTGCAAACGCGAGCGCAACTGGTGCAACGCCGAACTGGACCTGTTGTTTGCATTGACAATCACGCTGGGCCAGGTTCTGTCGCCGGGTGGCCGTTCGGATGCCGATGCTGCCGCGATAGCCGCAATCAGCCTGGTAAGCAGCATGCTGACGGTACATAGCGCTACGCTCAGTGAAACACCAATGCAGGCTCTGGTAGAACGGACTCGCGCGCGCCTCGGTGCTGCCGTTCACGCCCATCGGGTCTTCGCCGAGAAGTGCAGTTCAACCCGCGTCAATGCTCAGGAACTCTTCGGCGGGCTGCAACACCATTTCAGCGAGATTCGAACGTGCATCTTTGAAGACGATGCTCAGCGCTCGATCAACATCGACGTGGCGCCGGTCGAAATCGGTGTCGAGGCTGCGCTGAGTGTCGTCATGATCATTACAGAAGTGCTGACGGCACTGGCGGAACGCTGCGAACAGGCTCTGGAAGCACCCGATCTTACTATGACGCTTCTCCCGCACGAGCAGCGTGGAGAACTCACAATTACCGCGCGCGACAGCGCTGGAGTTCCGTACCCGGCGCAGGAACCGCTGGATGGGATGGCACACCTGATGATCCGGCACCTGCTCAACAAGTTGAACGCGACGCAGAGTAGCAGCAGAATTGACGGCATTCTGTTCCGACTCTCGTTTCCACTATGAGGCGGCTGCCGGACGTGCAACCGCCCGTAAACGCTCCCCCGGTTGGACTCGAACCAACGACTTGGTGGTTAACAGCCACCCGCTCTACCAGCTGAGCTACAGGGGAATATAAGAATCGAGGCTTAAATTATCGGAACGCGGCGCAAGTGTCAAGTGCTCGATACGCCGCGAAATGGCAGCGTAGTGCCACATCCACTGCACTTTGTTCCGTGCAGACCAACGATACGCGTGTGATAGCCGTTGCGCTGCAGCAGGAGCCGGCCACACGCGGGACAATTGGTGTCATTGGAGGCGCCGATATTGCCGCTGTAGACAAAGCGCAGGTGGCGCCGGGCATCCTTGACCAGGGAGGCGATTAGCTCGGGACTGGTTGCTTCGGTAACGTACTGATAAGCGGGGTAGTAGCCTGAGAGGTGATACGGAATCTCTGTGTCTATCGCGGCAATGAATGCCGCGATTGAATCAATCTCATCCGGGCTGTCGTTCTTGCCGGGAATGACCAGCGTGGTAACCTCGACGTGGCAGAGCCCGGCGGCAATCGATATCGATTGTTTGACACTCTCCAGACTGCCTCCTAGTTCACGACGATAGAACTGCTCGTTGAAGCCCTTGAGATCGATATTTGCGGCGTCCATTGCGGCAAACAGTTCGGCCGCCGGCTCGCTGTTGATTTGCCCGGAGGTTACCAGTACGTTCTGAAGCCCCGCCTCGCGCGCCAGACGGGCGGTCTCGAGCACGAATTCAATGTGGATGATCGGCTCGTTGTAGGTGTAGGCAACGCCGATAGCTGCGCTGCGTTCTGCCGCCCGGACTACTTCGGCCGGTGTCATGGTCTGTGTGCGCGCAGTTGTTGCCTGTGAGATGCGGTAGTTCTGGCAGAACCGGCAGCGCAGCGGACAGCCGAGAAAGCCAACCGACAGGATGTCGCTGCCGGGAAAGAAATGATAGAGCGGCTTCTTCTCAATCGGATCGGCATTCAGCGCCGATATTGCGCCGTAAAACGGAAGTTCCAATTTTCCGGCAGCGTTTGTGCGTACACCGCACAGCCCGCTCTTGCCTTCTGCAATGCTGCAGTTATGCGGACAGAGTTTACAGCGCAGTCTGTCGTTATGCCGCTCAAAGTAGCGTGCAGTCATAGTATTAGCTGGGTCTACGGTGTGACACGAAACGGTTCCATGCGCAGACCAACACTCTCGTGCTTGATCCACAGGCGCACGGTCTGAAGACTGTCGCCTTGTTCGGTAACCACGCTGCTTAATTCTTCGGCATGCAGGACGTCGGCAATCAGGAATTCGTATATCAGATGAGGGTTCTCCAGCGGCGCCGGTACCAGCAGAATACGGTGAGCGTCATAGGGGTGCTTGCGCGGTGCACCCTCGAATGGTGTGCTCTTGCCGCGATAGGTATCGCTGGAGACGTAGCGCGCGATGTCGTGGGCCGGCAGGTTTTCGAGGTAGCGGGTTGCGCTCATACAAAAAGTGTAGGCCCTGAGCTAAGGGCTGTCAACATAATTGCGCCCGCCTGTCACAGCAGCAGCTCAGCGAGCGCCGAGAATACCGAGTTCGCGTTTGGAGTGTTCACCGAGGTACCATTCTACGCTCTCCTGAACGTCACCTTCGGGATCGTGGAAGCGTAAACTGAGCGATCCGTCGTTGCGTATAACTTCACAGGCAAGGTTGAGAATCGAATCTCCCAGTCTGAGCGAACAGTGGCGCAGGTGCGCTTTGGCTTCAATCTCACCGGTGATCTGTGAACGGTGCGGTACAAAGCGCAAACCGCTGGCGGAGATATCTTCGATCCGGCCGGTGACAAACTGCAGCGTGCGCGGGTGCGAGAAGATGAACTCTATGCGGTCTTCAGGGTGCGGTACATAGCGCTTGCTGTGCCGCTGATCACGAATCTCCTTGTAACGCACAATCAGATCACGCAGGTGGCTGATATCGTCGCGATCGGCGAGTGAATCGTCAGCCAGACCGTTGACCCCGAGATGCTGCGCTTTGGAAGCCTCTTCAAACGCAAAACCCTTTGGCCGCAGCAGCACAAATACGGTGGTGTAGCGGGTACGGTGGTTGCGCAGGAACGTCAGAAACGGCTTCCAATGGCGTGGAAAATCCCCGGCGCTGAACAGCACAACGTCGGGATCAATCTCGTCGATGTTGTCCATCGCCTTGATCGGATTCCAATACTGTATGACTTCCAGACCCAGCGGGTTGAAGTGACGATCGAGCTGCCCGCGGAGATCCTGGCGCTCGGAAACCAGAAGAACCTTCATGTTACCTACTCTGTGCCGGCGATATTCACGTCGTAGCGAAC
>SKLB01000313.1 GCA_007123465.1 Spirochaetales bacterium | reverse complement strand
TGTGCTATGATCGGCGCCATGAAAATGAACGCAGCTTTTCTCGATGGAATTGAAGACATCAATGTGCGTCAGACCGACATCCCCACGGTGGCAGCCGGTGAGGCTCTGTTGAAAGTTGACACCTGCGCGGTGTGCGGATCGGACCTCAAGATCTTCCACTACGGCAACAAGCGCGTCAAGTTTCCCACCATTGTCGGACACGAGGTCTCCGGCGAGGTTGTCGAGGTGGGCAGCGCGGTTGAAGCAGTGCGCGTGGGAGACCGGCTGGCTATCGGCGCGGACATACCGGGAGTCTGGAACACCAACGTAGCCGGCAAGACCGAGTTTGTTGACTACGCTACCGGGCACGAGTTTTCCGGCGGCTTTGCGCAGTACATGCTGCTGAACTCCGACATGATCCGTTTTGGCCCGATGACCAGGCTGCCGGATGAGCTCAGCTTTGAGGCCGGCGCTCTGGCAGAACCGCTGGCGTGCGCGCTGCACGGCCTGGAGCTGGCCCAGTTTGGACCGGGCAAAAGCATCGCAGTGATTGGCCTCGGGCCAATCGGGGTGATGATACTTCAGGTAGCCCACGCCTATGGAGCTACCAAAGTCTTCGGCATCCAGCGCTCAAAGAAGCGGCTGGCGATGGCGCAGGAGATGGCAGGCGATGTCCGCTTCATTGCGACCGAAGAAGAAAACGTGGTTGAAACAGTATTGGCTGAGACCGCAGGGCTCGGTGTAGACTGCGTGATTACCTCGGCCGGTACCGTTCAATCACACGTTGATGCGATCAACATGGTAGCCCACCGCGGCTACGTCAACCTTTTCGGCGGTCTGCGTGGCGAGCCACCGCTGTCGATTGACTCCAATATCATTCACTACAAAGAGTGTTTCGTCATGGGGACTCACGGATCGCAACCGCGGCATCACAAGCAGGCGGTGCACCTGCTGGCCACCGGCAAGGTAAGCGGTGATCGCTATATCCATCGGCGCTTCCCGCTGCAACAGATCCGCGATGCCTACGCCTACCACGAGTCGCGCCAGGGGCTTAAAGTGGCCGTTAAACCGAACGGAGAAGCCTGAAATGGCCAAAGAGACACACAGCTTCACCGTGGCACCTTCGCTGATGTGTGCAGATATGCTTAGTCTCGGCGCTGAGCTGCAATCGCTGCAAGAGGCTGGTATCGAGTTGCTGCATATGGATGTAATGGACGGCCACTACGTGCCCAACATGATGCTGAGCCCGCAGTTATGCGAGCAGGTTGCGGCTGTGTGTAGTATCCCGCAGGACATCCACCTGATGGTCGAGGATGCCGATCGTTTTGTGCCGCTGTTTACCCGCTGCGCTCCGCGCTACATTTCATTTCATCCGGAGACCTCGCGCCACCCGGTGCGTACCATTCAACAGATTCGTGCTGCCGGGATCAAGCCCGCAATTGCGGTCGATCCGGCGCTCTCGCTGGCAAGCGTAGCGCCGCTGCTGGCAGAGGTAGAAATGGTGTGCATCATGACGGTGAACCCCGGCTACTCCGGTCAGCGCCTGATTCCGTGGACGCTGGATAAGATACGAGAGTTGCAGCACATGCGCAGCCGACACGGACACGCGTTTCTGATTGAAGTCGATGGTAACGCAAGCTGGGAAAACATCCCGCCGATGGTGGACAGCGGTGCTGACATCATTGTTGCGGGAACTTCATCGCTATTTGATAGCAACATGAGCCGAAGTGATGCTATAATGCGGCTCAATTCGATGGATCGGTAGGTATCTGTAGGCATCATGCTGGAACGCGAACGTGAAGAGGTCATAGTACAGCACCTGCAGCGCAATCGATTTGCCAGCGTGCACGACCTGGTTGCCCTGACCGCGGCGTCGGAGGCAACCGTACGGCGTGATCTGCAGCGGATGGACTCCAACGGTCTCCTTTCGCGCGTCCGTGGCGGAGCCGAATACCTTCAGGTAGCTGCCGCCAGGCCCGATGCCGACGCGACGTGGACGCGCGCGCGCTGGACCGGTGACAGTTCACCGCTGCGGACCCGCATCAGCATCAACGACGTACAGAAGCGCCGCATAGCCGCGGCTGCCGCCGCGCTATGCCACGACGGCAACACGCTGTTTATCGACGGTGGCTCTACCACCTACTACATCGCCGAGTTTCTCACGGCGCAGAACCTGACTATTGTGACCAACTCGCTGGCTATTGCAAACCAGACCTACTATTCACTGGGGTGCCACACCATAGTTGCCGGTGGAATTATCGATCCGTCATCCGAGCTTGTCTTTGACCCGGTTGGGCGTGATTTCTTCTCGGACTACTCGGCCGATATCCTGTTCATGGGAGTAGGCGGCATCACCGAACACGGCATAACCAACACCCACGGGCGCGTAGTTCAGACTGCACGCCAGATGATTGCGCACGCTGCCCGCATCGTTGTGGTTGCCGACTCTTCCAAGTTCCGCGCCAGCGGTCATATTCTGCTGTGCGGCCTTGACAGCATTGACACTATTATAACCGATGCCGGCGTCTCGGACGCCGACCGCGAACGCGCTGCCGCAGCCGACGTTGAGCTGATAGTGGTGTAGATCTATTGCCTGTTCTGCAGGACGGAACGCTCGTACGCGGCTACCTCGGCCATCCACTCGGCCCCGGCCGGCGTACCGCTGCGAACACAGAATTCGTCCCAGACCGCTCCAAACGGCAGGCTCTTGGCTTCTTCCAGCAAAGCGAGCCGGTCGGCAAGGCGGCCTTCCTGCTCCGCGGCTAAGACCAGCTGCCGCGGTTCGAGCAGGGCAAAAAGCATCGCCTTGAACGCCGCGCGGGTGCCGATAACCCAGGCCGCCACCCGGTTGATACTGGCGTCAAAGAAGTCCAATCCTACCGAAACACGCTGCCACGCGTCCGCGCGTGCAATCTCGCGCATGATGGCGCGGGTCTCATCATCGAACAGAACCACATGGTCGCTGTCCCAGCGCACCGGGCGGCTGACGTGCAGCATCAGTCGCGGCAGAAACGGCAATAGCGCGCTGATCTTCTCGGCAACCGACTCGGTAGGATGGTAGTGCCCCGCATCCAGCGTAAGCACAACGTTACGCGCCAGTGCGTAGGCCAGGTAGAACTCGTGCGACCCGACAACGTAGGTCTCCGATCCGATGCCGAACAGCTTACTCTCCACGGCGTCCAGGGTATGGTTCGGATCGTATTGGGGTTCCAGAATCCGATCCAGCGAATCCACCAACAGCTCGCGATGAACCAGCCGGTCCGCCGGAAGATCCTTCCAACCGTCCGGAATCCAGAAATTGTCCATGCACGCGCTGCCGAGCTCGCGCCCCATGTAGGCTGATATCTCGCGGCAGCGCAGTCCGTGTTCAATCCAGAAATCGCGTATCCCCCGGTCACGATGAGCAAGCGTAAACCCGTCCGCCGATTTAGCGTGCGAGAAGAATGTGGGATTGAAATCCAGGGCCACGTTGTGCGACCGCGCCCAATCGACCCAGCCGGCAAAGTGTTGCGGTTGGATCTGATCGCGATCCACCGGCTTGCCCCCGTGTTCCAGGTACATGGCGTGCAGGTTAAAGCGTTTTCTGCCCGGAATCAATTCCAGCGCCCGCGCTGCATCGCCACGCAGCTCATCCGCATTGCGCGCCCGTCCAGGGTAGTTACCGGTTGCCAGTATGCCTCCGGTGAGCTGACTGGCTCCTTCGAAACCGGTCACGTCATCGCCCTGCCAGCAGTGCAGCGATATCGGGATCCCGGCCGCCTTGCTGAGTGCATTCTCGGTGTCAACACCCATCGACGAATAGCGTTCTCTGGCAAGCTCGTACGCGTTCATGATAACCTTCCTGTTCTATCGGTTTGCTCTACAGTAGCGCGATATCCACGCTTTGGAAAGAGATCAGGAGAACCTAAACCAGCCACTTCTTGAGCGTTTTTTCCAGGTACGTCCGGCAGCACCGGCAGCGTCACGGCTCCAGTTATCAAAAAGCCCCCCTCGCAAGGGGGGCTTGCAATGAGGGCCCGCCTTGCGCACAGGCCCCACAACGTTGCTTAGCGCTCCATGTACTCCATCAGCGCCGCGTCAAACCGTTCAAAGGTCTCGCGGTTCGCTCGGTACTGCCTTTCGTAAAACGCCAGGTCGTACTCGAACTCGCCGGCGGCGCGGCCGCGCATGTAGTTTTCCGCGTTCCAGGGAATCGCATCGTCGAGGTTGTCGGCGGTCAACACGTCAAACGGCATGATCTGCAGGTACTGTTCGAAGGGCTCGCCACGGAAGTGGCGCACCATCTGCTGGATAGAAAGATCCGCGTTCAGTGACGGCGGGTTGGGCGTAGTTGCGTGCATGCGCCCCTGTTCCAGCCATTCCCAGCCTTCTTCCTTGCCGTTTACCGAGATCACAATCTTGTCATCGATGCCCCATTCGTCGAACACCTGCAGGATACCGGCAACGGTTTCTTCGTTGGCACCAAAGATCACGTCGTACTCCTGACCGGAGGCGACCAGGTCCTGCGTTATTGGTATTGCCAGCGTCCGCTGCCATTCCGAGCTCGCCAGGATCCGCGCCGGCTCCATACCGGCTTCGGCAAGCGCCATCTGGTAACCCACGATCTGTCCCT